>JASHTQ010000570.1 GCA_030040475.1 Streptosporangiaceae bacterium | reverse complement strand
CGGCCCGAAATGCCCAGACTGAATCACCGGGCGCGCAGCAGCCCGTCCGGCTTATCGACGCTGAACAGCGTGTAGCTGTAGCTGAGGCCAAGAGCACGGGGATGGGCGGCCAGCCACGGGTCGGCAACCTTCAGCGGGATCTCCATGCGGAGCACGGCCTCGAAGTCAGTCCTGCTGGTAAAGCGCCACAAGCTGCACACCGTCGTACGGTCGGCGCGGCGGGCCGCCCACCAGGCGTCGGTCTCCTGCCCGCCGGCTGGCATCAGCGACCCCTCGGCGGAACGCAGCAGTTCGGCGAACTCGCCCCGCTGCAGGTCGTTCCCGACGACGACGAGTGAGCCGCCCGGGCGCAGTACCCGCATTACCTCGGTCAGTCCCGCGTCGCAGCCTGGCGGGAAGAAGTAGGCGAAGCGGGCGTGCACCACATCGACGGACTGATCCTCCAAGGGAATGTGCTCGGCGGATCCGTGCAGCACGCGCACCCGGGGGTCCCGGCCGGTCGCGATCGGCAGCAGGCGCGGGTCCGGCTCTATCCCGATCACCTCCGCCGCCTCGTCGGCGTAGCGGCCGAGCCAGTACCCGCTTCCGCATCCGAGGTCCAGCAGGACGCGCCCGGTCCAGGGCGCATGCGCCCGCATCGCGGCCAGGACGTGGCCGTCCGGATCGGCAGCCCGGTTCTCTACCTCGTACAGTTCGATGTTGCCGCCCTGATTGGGGGCGGGCCTGAAGTCGGGCAGGCCCGCCGTGCTCACGGATGTGAACGCCCGCACGGACGCAGGACCCGGCGTGCGGGGACGTGCCGTTTCCCAGATCCGGGACGACATCGCGGCTGTCACGAGACAATCATCCCAGCCAGCCCGACGGGGAAGACGCTGTCTCGTCGTCGGCGTGGGTGACGGCACGCGCTGGTCCAGCCGCACCCGCCCATGCCAGCCAGCACCGGCGCTCCCGTGGAGCTACTACCTCAACGCGCCGATCGTCAGGCCCTCCACGATCTTGCGCTGCGCGATCATGGCGACGATCAGCACGGGGATGACGGCAATCAGCGACCCGGCAAGCAACAGGTTGTAGGCGACGCCGGTGATCTGCCCCTGGAACTCGGTAAGTCCCTGGGAGATCATCATCAGCCGCTCGCTGCTTGTGACGACAAGCGGGAAGAGGAAGTTGTTCCAGTTCTGCAGGAACGCGATCACGGTGAATGCGGCGGTCATCGGCTGCGCCAGCGGCCGGTACACGGTCCAGAAGATCCGCCACTCCGATGCGCCGTCGATCCGCGCGGCCTCGCCGAGTTCGAGCGGCGCGGACAGGAAGAACTGCCGGAACAGGAAGCAGCCGAGCGCCGAGGCGATGTTGGGCACGAGCAGCCCCTGCCACGTGTTGATCCAGCCGAAGTCGGCGAGCAGTTGCACGACGGGCACGATCACGACCGTGAACGGAATCATCAGCCCGCTCATGACCAGGTAGAACAGCACCCGCTTGGCCGGGAAGTCGAACATGGCGAACGCGTACCCGGCCAGCATGCCGGTGAGGATCTGCCCGGTGGTCGTGACGATGCTAAAGATCGCGGTATTCAAGAAAAATATGCCGAACGGAGCCGTGGTCCACGCCACCCGTATGTTCGACCACTGCGGGTGCAGGGGCAGCAGGGACGAATTCGGGTCGATGATCTCGCTCTGCGTCTTCAGCGCGGCCGAGATCATCCACAGCAGCGGGAACGTCACGAGCAGCACCGCCACCGCGACGAGGAAGTAGACGCCGATCTTCGCCGGCAGCCGTATCCCCGTCATCCGGTCGCCGCCCGCGCCGCCCGGCTGACCAGGGTGATCTGGACGATCGTGACGACGAGCGAGATGGCGAACAAGATCACCGACATGGCGTCGGCCAGCCCGATCGAACCGCCCGCCCCGAGGCCGAACGCCTGCTCGTACACGTAGTACAGCGCCGTCTGCGTCGCCCCCTGCGGCCCGCCGTCGGTGAGGATGTAAATCTGGGTGAAGGTCTGCAGCCCGTACAGGGTCATGATGACCAGCAGCAGCGCGGTCTGGTGGCGCAGCAGCGGCCAGCGGACGTAGCGCAGCCGCTGCCAGGCTCCGGCGCCGTCGATGCTGGCGGCTTCGATGACGTCGCGCGGGAGCGTCTTCAGCGCGGCAAGGTAGATAAGGACGATCTCGCCGAAGTACTGCCAGGCGCCGAAGGCGATCACCGCGATCATCGCGTCGGTCGCGCTCGACAGCGTGACCTGCGGCAGCCCGGCCCCGATCAGCAGCCGGTTGAACAGGCCGGTGTCCGGCTCGAAGAACGTGAACCAGATGAACGCGGTCGCCACCGGCGGCACGACCAGGGGGATGACGAAGAACGCGCGCACGTGCCGCAGGCCCGGCAGCCGCACGTCGAGCAGCAGCGCGATGCTGAAGCCGAGCAGCATGGTCACCGCCACGAAGCCCGCGGTGAACACGGCGGTCACCACGAGCGAGTGACCGCCGCCGGTGCGGAACACGTCCGCGTAGTTGGCCAGGCCGGCAAACGTGAGGTTGGTGCCGAAGATGTTCCCCTTGTACAGGCTCCGCTGGATCACCAGGATCAGCGGCACCACGGAGAACAAGATGGTAAGGCCAAGCCCCGGGAGCACGAACGAGTACGCCGTGCTCCAGTTCAGTGTCTTCCTATTCAGCGTCTTCCTGTTCAGGGCCTTCCTGCGCGACGGCGCCACCAGGCTTTAGGTGCCGGATCCGCTGGCGATCGCCTGGTCACCCTCGGCGGCAGCCTTCGCCAGTGCCGCCGAAGGGCTGATGGTGCCGTCGAGCGAGGCGTTGATCTCCGTCGCCAGGTCCAGCGAGATCGCCGTGTACGCGGGGATCGTGGGCCGGGTCTGGCCCGTGTTCAGCTGGTCGGCGAACACCGAGTAGGTCGGCTGGGACGCCTCCTCCTGCTTGACCGCGGTGAAGGAGAGCTGGTCCGGGGCGCTGGGCAGGCCGTCGCTCAGCGCGGTGAGGTAGGCGCCCTGCGCGGGGGAGGACAGCCACTGGACGAAAGTGATCGCCGCGTTGTTGGCCGTGGTGCCGTGATCGAACACGCTCGCCACGCCGATGCCGATGTTGGCGGCGGAGTGCCCGGAGGTTCCCGCGGGCATCTCGGCCACGCCGTAGTCGATGCCCTTGAATTCCGACAGCGCCCACTGGCCTTCGACGATCATCGCCACCGCGTTGCTCGCGAACGCGGGCGCGCCGTCGAAGCTGCCGGCCTCCGCGTAGCTCACGCTGGGCGCCGCATGGTCCTTGCGGACCAGGTTGGTCCACAAGGTCAGCGCGGCGACCCCGGCCGGGCTGTCGAACTCGGTCTTGGTGCCGGCGGAGTTGACGAACTGGCCGCCGTTCGACCACAGCACGCTCTCCCAGTCGTAGGAGATCCACTCGTCCGTGCCGAACGGGATGTAGATGCCGTAGCGGTGCTTGGCCGGATCGGACAGCTTGATGGCGTCGGCCTCCAGCTGCGTCCACGTCGCCGGCGGGGCCGTGATCCCAGCCGCCGCAAAGTCGTTCTTGTTGTAGAACAGCACGTAGTCGCCCACGCCGCCGAGCGCGATGCCGAGCTCCTTGCCCTGGTAGAACAGGGCGGACCTGATGCCGGGGTACAGGTCGGCGGTCTGCGCCTTCAGCGCCGAGCTCAGGTCCACGACCTTACCGCTCTCGGCGAGCAGCGGCAGCGCGGACGGGTCCTGGCCGATAACCACGTCGGGCTCCGTGCCGCTCTTGATCGCGGAGACCTCCTTGGCCGTCGTCTCATCGGCGCTCGCGATGTACTGGCCCACTGCCTTGATGCCGGGGTGCGTCTTGTCGAACTGCGTGTCGATGTAGTTGGTCTCGGCTGACGTGCCCGACGTCCAGTACGTGACCGTGACCGGGCCGCTCGACGAGGACGATGATCCGGATGACCCCGACGAGCTGCACGCGGTAACGGCGACCGCCGTCAATGCGCACATCCCCACGATTCCCGCTCGATGGTGCAGGGCTGTCCGGGACAGGCCGCGCATCCGTACCTCCGGCTTAAGTGAACTGGACTTTTCCAGTAGGAATACTAGAGTAGACGTCGCCAGGCAAGGGGAAGACCAAAATTCGACTATATTGATAGGAAAACTAGGTATGGCGGGTGGCGGAAAGTGCGGCTGCTGCCAGGCTCCTCGCGGCATCCAGCGAGCCGACTAGGGGATGAGACGCGAACGCGCGCTGCGCCAGGCCCCCGGCACGCGCCGCTCCGTCCAGGCCTGCACGCCCTGCGGCCGTGATCAGCGCGGCGTCGGCGATATCCCGCTCGCAGGCTCGCACCTGGCACATGAGGCCGAGTTCGTGAGCCGACGGTGCCGACACGGGGAGGGGGACCGCACCAGCCGCGTCCACGCGGCACGGCACCTCGATCACCGTATCCGGTGTCATCGCCGGGACCGTGTTCCCGTTCCGCACGTTGAGGATCAGGCGTGCCGCCGGCCCGCCGCACAGTGCGGACGCCAGGGCGATCGCGACGGACTCGTACCCGCCGGCCGCCAGGTCGGCCTCATCCCGGTCGCCCGCGCGCCCGCCGGTCCGCAGTTCCGCGAAGTAGCTGCGGTTGCGCTCGTCATCCGCCGCCTGCCACAGGCGCGCCGCGGTTGGCGGCGCCAAGGCCGCGGCGGCGTAGAAGGCACGTTGCCGATCCCGGACGTGCTCGCCGCGCGTCCGCCCGGCCGCCAGGACGTCCCGCAGCGCCTCGTGGTTTGCGTAGTACCAGTACAGGTACTCATTCGGGATCGTGCCGAGCGACCGCAGGAGGTCCGCGCCGAACAGGCGCCCCTCCTCGGTCAGGTGCAGGCGCTCAGGGTCATCAAGCAGCGCGGGAAGAAGATCCGTGCCATGGGCCCGCAGGCTGCGCAGCCAGCCAAGGTGGTTGATGCCGAGATAGTCGGCATCAGCGTGGTCTGTCACCGTACCGAGGGATGGTCCGGGGTCGACGCCGCAGGCGGCGCAGGCGCGGCGGAGCAGGTTGGCGGGAGAGTCACAGACGCCGACCACCCGCGGCCCGAGCGCCGCGGCCATCACCTCGGTGACGATGCCGGCCGGGTTGGTCATCGAGATGACCCACGCGCCGGGCGCGAGCTCGGCTATCCGGCGGGCGATCGCGTCGACGACGGGAACCGTGCGGGCGGCGCTGGCCAGGCCGCCGGCACCGACCGTCTCCTGGCCGAGCACTCCCAGGGTGAGCGCGGTTCGCTCGTCGCTGACGCGGCCGTCCAGGCCGCCAGGCCGCAAGGCGGAGAAAATGACATCGGCATTGCGGAGCGCCGCGTCGAGCGCGGTCACGGAGGACACGGGCAGCGAGCACGTGCACGCATCGCCTGCCAGCACGTCGGCGATCACGGCAAGGCGGCCCGGATCGGTGTCATACAAGACCAGGCGGGAAACCGCGAGGCCACTGGCCGCGAGCTGCCGGGCGATGAGCGGCACCCGGAAACCGCCGCCACCGAGAATAGCGACGCGCACGTACCGGACCTTACCTGTCCGCATGGCGCAGACCCGAGGAGAGGGGATGGGTGACACCACGTTCGACCTGTTCGTGCACGGCACCGTCTTCTTCGATGTCGTCCTCACCGGACTTCCGTCGCTGCCCGTGCGGGGCACGGAAGTGCAGGCGTCCGGCATGGGATCGTGCCCGGGCGGCATCGCGAACCTCGCAATCGCCGCAAGCCGCCTGGGCATACGGACGTCGCTGGCCGCGGCGTTCGGCGACGACGTGTACGGGGATTTCTGCTGGTCGACGCTGACGGAGCAAGAAGGCGTCGACCTGACCTACTCGCGCCGGTTCTCCGACTGGCACTCGCCGGTCACGGTATCCATGGTCGTGGAACGGGACCGGGCGATGCTGACCCACATGCACCCCGCGCCCGTACCGGGTAGCGAACTGCCCGCCGTCTTGCCCGACGCGGCGATCGGATTCGCGCACCTCGACGCCGAGCCGCAAGAGTGGTACGCCACGGCAGGACGGGCAGGGATGCTGCTGTTCGGCGACACCGGCTGGGACCAGGAGGAAAAGTGGTCACCCAGCCTGCTCGAGCAGCTGAAGGATTTCCACTGCTTCCTGCCGAACAGCGACGAGGCAATGGCCTATACCCGCACCGACGACCCGAACGACGCCCTCCACGCCCTCGCAGACCGCGTCCCGGTCGCCGTGGTCACCTGCGGCGGCCAGGGCGCGCTCGCCATCGACTCCACGACCGGAGAACAGGAGTGGGTGCCTTCGTTGCCGGTCAACGCCTATGACCCGACCGGAGCAGGAGACGTGTTCGGCGCCGGTTTCGTGCTGGGCACGCTGCGGGGCTGGCCGCTGCGGCAGCGGCTCGCGTTCGCCAACCTGTGCGCTGCGCTATCCGTCCAATTCGTCGGCGGCTCCCTCGCCGCGCCCGGCTGGGGTGACATCATCGACTGGCTCGCCCGTACGCAGGCGAAGGCCAGCGACGGATCCGCGCACGCCGCCGAACTGGCCGCCGCGTACGGCTTCATCTCCGAGGTACTCCCCGCGACTGGCCGCATCTCGGTCCGCCGCGCCCGCGCCACGATCGCGCGCGCCTCTGACGCCCAGGCCCCCACCCGCTGGTGACCTCCGGTGACCTCTCCCGCGGCCATCATCGTGCCCCGGTAACTTCGGTAACGGAAGCATAAATACGACTTTTCCTATCGACTTAGTTGACTTTTCGGTTGGCGGATGTTTGTCTGGATCTAAGTCCCCTGCCGGGCGCCAGGCAGCGGGTACCGCACCATCCTTCGCCCCGTCCCCCCCGGAGCCCTAAATGTCCCAATCCGTGGCTGAAGCAACACCGTCACCCGCCGACGTATCCGAACTCATAGTCCAGGAGAAACACTTCCACCACACGCTTGGCTTCTGGTCGCTCACCGCGACCTCGTTCGGCGGCATCATCGGCTCGGGCTGGCTGTTCGGCGCCTTCTACGGCGCGCAGCTGGCCGGCCCGGCCGCGCTCATCTCCTGGGTGATCGCCGCCGTCGCAATCGCCCTGGTCAGCCTGGTGCTCGTCGAGCTCGGCGCGTCCCGCCCCGAGGTCGGGGGCAGCGTCCGCTGGCCCCTGTACGCCAACGGCCGGCTGGTGGGCACCACGTTCGGCTGGACGGTCGTGCTGAGCCTGTTCACCGACACCGAGGTGCTGGCCGTTCTGCAGTACCTCAGCCATTACGCGCCCTGGCTGTACAGCGGCAGTTCGCTGTCACCGTCCGGCGTCGGCATCGCGGCTGCCCTCGAGGCGGTGCTCGTCGTGCTCAACTGGTTCGGCATCCGGCTGTTCGCCAGGCTCAACCTGGTGATCACCTGGCTGAAGTTCATCGTGCCCGCGATCACCGTGATCGCCTTGTTCGCCTCGGGCTTCCACAGCAGCAACCTCACCAGCGCGGGCGGCTTCGCTCCGTATGGCGGTAGCGCGATCCTGACGGCGATCGCATCCGGCGGGCTGATCTACGCGCTCAACGGCTTCCAGCCGCCGGTGGACCTGTCCGGTGAGGCGCGCAACCCGCGCCGGGACATCCCGCGCGCGATCCTCGTCGCGATCGCCGTCTCGGCTGTGCTCTACATCCTGCTCCAGCTCGCCTTCCTGGTCGCCATCCCGCACAGCCTGCTGGCCCACGGCTGGCGGGGTATCAGCTTCACCTCGCCGTTCGGCCAGCTCGCGCTCGCGGTGAACCTCGGCTGGCTGTCCAGCCTGCTGTACGTCGACGCCGTGATCTCGCCGTCCGGCTCGGAGTTCGTGGGTACCGCCGAGGCGGCCAGGCAGACCTATGCCCTGTCGAAGAACCGGCTGCTGCCGAAGTACTTCCTGTCCGTTCCCGGCAAGTCCGGAGTGCCGCGCCGCGCGCTGCTGCTCAACTTCATCCTCGGCCTGGTGGTCCTTATCCCGCTGCACAGCTGGATCACGCTGGTCTCATATCTCAGCGACGTGTTCGTCCTCACCTACGCCGTGTCCGCGGTCGCCGCGGGAACCTTCCGCAGCGCCGCGCCGACAAGGCTGTCCGGGTGGATCCCGGGCATCAAGTGGATCGCTCCGGTCAGCTTCATCCTGTCCACCGAGATCGCCTACTGGTCTGGCTGGTCCAACCTGCGGGTCGCGTTCCCCGTCACCCTGATCGGCGTGGTCCTTTTCTACTTCCTGCGCGTGAAGGACCGGCCGCTCATCGACGACATCAAGGCAGGTAACTGGCTCGTCGCCTACCTCCTGGTGCTCGTCTTGTTCTCCGGAATCGGCAGCTTCGGCGGCCAGGGCTGGATCGGGCAGCCGTGGGACTCGATCATCGTCGCGGTAGCGTCGGCCGGCATCTACCTGTGGGCGGTACGCTCGGGCAGCCAGCACATTGAGGCAACCATCAGCGAAGACGTCGCGGACTCGGCCGCCGTATCGGACGCGCTGTCCGCGGTCGCCTTGGCGACGGCCGTCCCCGCCCAGGCAGGGCCAGGCAACGCGGAAGCCGTCGCCTCCAGCCTTGCCGACTCCCCGGCTGCGGCCGGGGAAGGCAACCCGCCGGTCGGCCCGGCCGGGACGTGACCGGCTAACCTGCCCGGCCGGGCAGCTGGGCTTCCGGGATCCGGGCCGCCGCGAACAAGGTCATCCTGCGGTGCCGGAAGCCCAGCTTCTCATACAGCCCGATCGCGGGATTGGTGGCAACCGCGTGCAGGAACGGCAGGTCGCCGCGGACCCGGATGCCCGCGCCGACCGCCCGGATCAGCCGGGTGGCGAGCCCATGGCCCCGCCAGGCCTCGTCGGTGCAGACCGCACTGATCTCCGTCCAGCCCTCCGGATGCAGCCGCTCCCCGGCCATCGCCACCAGCCTTCCGTTCCTGCGGATGCCCAGGTACGAGCCGAGTTCGAAGGTGCGCGGCAGGAACGGTCCCGGCTTGGTGCGCGCGACAAGGTCGAGCATCTCAGGAACATCCGCGCGACCCAGCGGCACTGCCTCCGGATCGGCGGCGACCTCAAGATAATCGCCGGTCATCTGCACTCCCTCGCCGACCGTCACCACCTCCCAGCCGGTTGGTGGCGCGACCCGAATGCCGGCCAGCGGCAGCAGGCCGCCCGGCCCGACCAGGGCCGCGGCGTCCGCCCAGTCGGCTTCGTCCGGCTCGTCAGGCATCGCGAGAAACGGGGCGACGTCAACTGGGTAGCGCAGGATGTTGCCGCGCCGCTCCGCAAACCGGGCATGCGGTCCGGTCAGCGACCAGAGCACGGGGTTGTCGAGTGGATGCGGTGCCATCATGGCCTTCCCTTTGTTGTTAATTCAGACCGGAATTATATAGTTTATGGCGTGGTGCAGGCCAGCCGAGTCGGACGTCGGTGACGCGAGCTGGCGCCCGCCGACCCCGCGCCTCGACCCGGCCGACGGCGTCAGCGAGTGCCCTATCGCCCTGCCTGTCCCTGGAGTCAGCCAGCGATGACCTTGCGGTAGACGCGGGGGCCGTTGTAATCGTTGACGGCGTAGTGCCAGCTGGCCAGGTTGTCCCAGAGGACGAAGTCGCCTGGCTTCCAGCCGAAGCTGACGGTGTAGTTCGGGGAGGAGGCATGAGCCTGCAGGAAGGGCAGGAGGGCCTGGCTCTCGGTCTCGGTGACGCCGACAAGCCGAATGGCGGCGGTGCTGATGAGCAGCCCCTTGCGGCCCGTGTGGCGGTGGGCGCGGACGACCGGATGCTCGATCGTCTCGCCATCCGGCGGCCGGTTGCCGGTGCCGTCGCCCGGGTAGGCGCTGTAGACGGCGCTGACCGACTCCAACAGTTCCTGCACGGGCCGGGATAGGCCGTCGTAGGCCGCCTGCAGGTCGGCCCACAGCGTGTGGCCGCCGATCTCCGGCACCACCTGGTAGGTGAGCGACTCGATGCTGAACGGCGGGTTGCGCCAGGTACCGCCGATATGCCAGCGATCCGCGGTGCCCGTCTCATAGCTGAATGGGTACACCAGCCGGCTGTCGGCGTGCCGGTTGACCCATAGAGGGTGGTCGAAGGGCTCGTCGAAGATACGCGCCGCCTCCACGTGCTGGAGCGGCGAGAGGTTCTGGTTGCGGAAGACCAGGACCTTGTAGCGCCAGAACGCCTCCCGCAGGGCCTCCGCGGTCGCCTCGTCGACGGGCTGAGTAAGGTCGACGCCCTCGATCTCGGCGCCGATGAGGGGACTGGCGGGATGGACTGCGAAGCGGCTGGCCAGGATCTCAGTCACGTGATCCTCCTTGAACACACCGGACGAAGTAAATCCTACTAATCCGATCGGTTTTATTCAATCGTGATCGCGGGGACGATGCTCCGATCTCTGGCACGGCGGACGTGTTGTCGCCGGGCTCGGCCGGACGGCTGCGATGTACCCGGCAGTGCGCCAGGCGGGGAGCCGGCTCCGCCCTGCGGCCGCTTGGGACCATGTATTAACCTGCAAATCCGGTAGGGATTATCTGGAAGGCGGCCGTGTCATGAGTTTCGGGATCTCGCTGCTGACGTCGGCCCCGGCCTCGGCGCTTGACGGTGCCGACGCGCTGAGCTTCGTGATCGAGCGCGCCCGCGAGGCCGAGGCGGCCGGGGTGGACGACATCTGGCTCAATCAGGGGATCGACCTCGACGGCATCACGGTCGCCGCCCTGGTGGCGCGCGAGGTCCCGCGCGTCATTATCGGGATCGCCGCCGTGCCGATGTACCCCCGCCACCCGGTCACGCTCGCCAGCCAGGCCAAGGCAGCACAGCTCGCGGCCGGCGGCCGGTTCGTCCTCGGCATCGGGCTCGGCCACAAGGCGCAGGTGGAGGGCGTGTTCGGGGTGCCGTTCGACCGGCCCATCGGGCATCTGCGCGACTACCTCCGGGTGGTGCGCTCGCTGCTGGACACCGGGACCGCCGAGGTCCGGGGCGCCACCGTCACCGCGGACCTGTCGGCAGTGCCGGCGGCCGTCCTGCGCGGCGGCGTGACGCCGCGGGTCCCGCTGCTCGTCGCCGCCATGGGACCGCAGGCCCTGCGGGCGGCCGGCGAACTCGCCGACGGCACGCTGCCGTACCTCGCCGGGCCCCGTTCCCTGGACCGCCTCATCGTCCCCGCCATCACCGCGGCGGCACAGTCCGCGGGCCGGCCGGCGCCGCGGATCGCCGCCGGGGTCCCGGCCTCGGTGACCGCCGATCCCGAAGGCGCGCGAGCGCACGCGGCCGGCTATCTCGGCGGAACCGCGCGCAGCCCTTCATACCAGGCCGTCCTGGAGCGCGAGGGCATCGCCCACCCGGCCGACCTGGCCCTGGTCGGCGACGAGGAAACCGTCGCAGCCGGGCTCCGGCGATACCTCGACGCGGGAGCGACCGATGTCCGGGTAAGCCCGGCAGCCTTCGCCACCGACGAGGAACGCCTGCGGACCTGGCGCCTTGTCGGCGAGCTCGCCCGCGACGCCGCAGGCCACGCGAACACGGCCTGAGCCCGAGCGGCACCCGTTGCCCGCGGTCACCCGCCGGGCTGCCGCCGGCTCAATAGGGAAGTTGTATGAGCCTGAGCGCTTTCCCGCTGGCCGTGCTCGTGACAAGGGCGGCCACCTTACCGTTGGTCGCGACGGTGATCGGCACGGCCGAGGCCGGGAGTGACTGGCTCAGGTAGGGCAGCCGGACGTCGGCGACGCCATCCTTCCCGAAGGCGTGATCGACGGTGCCGTCGGCGGAGAAGTCAAAAAAGCTCAGCTCCGCTCTCGCGTGCGGGTTGAACTGGATGAATACCGGGGCGGCCGCCATCACGAACCCGCCGTTGTCGCGCGGCAGTGCCCACACGGGCTGCGCCATCGGCGAGGCGAAGCTCGCCTCGCCGTTGGCGCCGAAGCGCGACTCCAGCTTGCCATCGAGCTGGAACGCGACGACACGACCCTGCGCGGTGCGGCTGGACAGGCTGGTGACGCAGGCGCTCTGCTCCGTGCCGAGGAGGAGGAAGCCGGCGGGCCGGACGATCACGTCGCCGACGAAGACTCCCGACGGCGAGACGCGCCGCATGGCCGCGGTGAAGTTCGACTGGAAGGAAGGCACGGGCGAACCCGAGGGGGTGAGCGCGGAGATGGATATTCCCCAGCACCCCATGTTCCCGCCCGAGGTGAGAGCGAAGACGTCCCCATCTGGCGCGACCCAGACCCGTGTGATGCCAGAGTCGTCCCGGTACACGGGAATAGGCGCCCGGCCGCCCGGGCCGAACTCGCTGACTATGCCGCCACCGGCGTTCAGCTCTCCGACCCACTCCCTGACACAGCAGCCTCCGCCTTGGCTGCCGCCGAGCACGATGTCGCCCGATGGCGTCACGGCGACGGCGGACACGCCACCCGGCCACGGCAGTACCGTCCAACCGCCCGACCCGAACGTCGGGTCGAGGCGTCCGCGCGCGTCCAGGCGCGCCACCAGCCATCCCTTGGCCGTGCTCCCGGCGAGAATCATGCCACCGCCGGGCGCTGGAACGGCCGCGGCAATGCTGAAGACCTGGCCTCCGAACACGAGCCGCTCGACTCCATCGCTGCCGAAGGCGCGGTCTGGGGAACAGTCCGACGTGAAGGCGTCCGCCACGGCGTAGGAGGCAGACGGGTAACCGGCGGACGTCACCACGAGGGTGGCGCCGCTGGGCAGCATCTCGGTCACAACGAAGGCTGCCCCGGCGAGCCACGATTCCGGCACCGAAATGACTGTCCCGGTCCCGCCTGGGCAGGCCGGATCGACAAGACTTTGCCCGATCGAACTCTGCTGATCAGCGCAGACGACGCAGGCCGCAACGAATATCAAGGACAGAACCAGCCGGCCGGGCCTGCGGATCGCAACAGTGATCATGGGACTCGCTCCTCCCACTGAATCGAATGCCACGAGCCGAGCGGTGGTAATTCATTCATAGGCCGGTATCCCGCCAGCCACAATGGCTCCGGCGCCGCCCATGCGACCCGCCCATGCGACCCGCCCCGCCAGGCCCGCCTCGCTGGCTCGCCACTCTGCCCGCCTGGGGTCAACGGGAGCACAGATACCCGCTTTCGTTCGGAATGATGAATTGAATCTCTGGCCCCGACCGAAGACGGCGAGATGTCCTGGCGCTCGGCAAGCGCATCGGCGAGCCCGGCCACGGGGCTTGCCGAGCTGAGAGCCGCAGATCGCGAGTCGGGGATTACCGAATCCTTACCGTCGCGGCTACGGCAGGAGAATCCCGTGCCGGGCCGCCGTCCGGCCCGTATCGTCCGTGTGCAGCAGTCAGAACACGGAAACGAAACGGAGATATCTCATGCGCAAGACCGGGCTGATGTTGGCGGCGCTCGGAGCGCTTGCCGTTTCCTTGTCGGCATGCTCCAGCAACTCCTCACCCGCGGGCGCCGCTTCCAGCTTTACGCCCACCTCCACGGCGTCCAGCAGTTCCGGGACCCTGACGTCCCAGACGAAGACCGCGATGTTGACGATCAAGAAGACCAAGATCGGATACGTGCTGGCAGACGCGCAAGGCTACACGCTGTACTGGTATTCCAAGGACGTCAAGGGGAGCGGCCGATCGGTTTGCACCGGCCAGTGCCTGAGCGTGTGGCCGGCCTTCACCGGCAAGCCCGTCGCCGCCTCGGGGATCAAGCTGAACGGGATCCTCGGAATGATCACCAGGTCCGGCGGCATCGTGCAGGCGACTTACAACGGCTATCCGCTGTACACCTATGCCGGCGACAGCGCCCCAGGCGACACCGCAGGCAACGGCGTTGGCGGCGTCTGGCACGTGATCACCGGCAAGGTGCTGACGTCCTCGGTACCGGGCGGTTCCGGCGGCTCGGGCGGCTCGGGCGGCTCGGGCGGCTCGGGCGGCTCGGGGGGCTACGGCTACTAACGCCGGTTGCTGCACCGGCGTATCGGCCCCTTGGATCACGCCCTGCCAGCCGCCGGCGCCCACGGACGGCCATGGCCGGGACCAGCGCCCTGTCTCGCCCGGCCTGTCGGGGGCGATATCCCCCGGTTCGGGGGATGGGTCTTGGGCCGGGTACCTTGCTCCCGTAGCGTTGTCTCACTGGACCCTTTACCGCCGCGACACCGGGAGCAGGCATGACGCAGACCCCGCCTTATCAGGTAACCGACCCGGCGACCGGCGAGGTGGCCGAGACCTTCCCCTTCGCTACGGATGCGGAGGTGGCAGAGGCGCTTGCCGCTGCGACCGACGCGTTCGCGGCATGGAGGCTGCGCCCGGTCGCCGAGCGCGCCGCGGTCGTGAAGCGGATCGCCGAGCTGTTCACCGAGCGCGCCGCCGACCTGGCCGCGCTGATCACCAGGGAAATGGGCAAGCGGCCCGCGCAAGCCGTCGGCGAGGCCGAATTCTGCACCGACATCTTCAACTACTACGCCGACAACGGCCCCGGGCTCGTCGCCGACAAGCCGCTGCCCGGCCATGACACCGCGCGCGTCGAGTACCGGCCCGTCGGCCCGGTGCTCGGCGTGATGCCGTGGAACTACCCGTATTACCAGGTGGCCAGGTTCGCCGCGCCCAACCTGATCGTCGGCAACACCGTCATACTCAAGCACGCGGAAAACTGCCCTACCTCGGCCCTGGCGATCGCGCAGATCATGAAGGACGCGGGCGTGCCCGACGGCGTGTACGTCAACCTCTTCGCGACCCACGAGCAGGTCGCCGCGATGATCGCCGACCCGCGCCTGCGCGGCGTGTCGCTGACCGGCTCCGAGCGGGCCGGCACCGTCGTCGCCGAGACGGCCGGCCGTAACCTGAAGAAGGTCGTCCTCGAGCTTGGCGGCTCCGACCCGTACATAATCCTCGACACCGACGACGTCGAGGACGCGGCTAAGACCGCCTGGGTCACCCGGATGGAGAACGTCGGCCAGGCCTGCAACTCCAACAAGCGGATGATCGTCATGGACGACATCTACGACGACTTCGTGGCCGCCCTGGTCAGGCGCGCCACCGCGATGACGCCGCGCCCAGCGGGCGACGACTCCGATGAGGCCTACAGCCCGATGGTCTCCCGCAAGGCAGCGGAGAACCTCCTCGCCCAGGTCCAGGACGCGGTATCGAAGGGCGCCACGCTGCACGTCGGCGGCACGCTCGACGACGGCAAGGGTGCTTACTTCGCTCCGGCCGTGCTCACCGGCGTGACCCCGGAAATGCGGGCCTACCGTGAGGAGCTATTTGGCCCGGTCGCCGTCGTCTACAAGGTCAGCACCGACAATGAGGCGGTCCAGCTCGCCAACGTGGTGGACTTCGGCCTTGGCGGCGCGGTCTGGTCGACCGACGAGGAGCGGGCGGTCAAGGTCGCCGAGCAGTTGGAGGTCGGCATGGCCAACGTCAACACCCCGGCAGGCGAGGGCGCGGACCTGCCGTTCGGCGGCACCAAGCGATCCGGCTTCGGCCGCGAGCTAGGCCCCCTCGGCATCGACGAATTCGTCAACAAGCGCCTGTTTTACGTCGAGAAGTAGGGCTTGACGAGTCACGCCAGGCGCCGCCCAGACCGAGCGTGGCGCCCGCCGATGTCACGGCGCCGCGCTCGCCCGATAACCCGCTCAACTGGAAGTTTCCGTGCTACGAGCACCCCGGCGATCGCAGGTCGTCATCGGGGCAGTTCGTCCCACGACGCGAGCCACTGGCCCGCCGCCGGGTGGACCTGGCCGCCGAGGACGCCAGCGAGCTGCTCGTCCGTGAGGGCGAACGCGTTCCAGAGCCGCCTGAGCACGTTCGGGCCTGCCGTGTCGACGAGGCTCTTGGCCATCATCGTGAAGCGGAACTGGTACCAGACGTAGGTGAGCGGCTCAATGTAGGGGTAGTACGCCTCGAAGTACCGCAGGTCACGCGCGACTGGCTTGAGCAGGCGGTACTCCAGCGCGACACGCGGGAGCGTCTCGACATGCAACCGCCGACCGGGTTCTTCGGCAGCCATGAACGCGTAGAGCGCCATGTCGGCGAAGAGCTCCATCAGCCACGACCGCGGGAAGACGAAGGGAACACCGTCGTGGAAGGCGTGCGCAAGCTCATGGACGACGAGCGTGTCGGCGAAAGACGCCAGGCGGTCGGTGCCGGTCCCGTAGACCTCCTCGAGTTCCCGGGCTGCTGCCGGAGGAGCAGAACCCGCCACTTCCTCAAGCCGGGCGGCCAGGTCTGAGGGCTCGCCCGTAATGAAGAGATTGCCGGCGTTGTAGTACGGCATGACGTACGAAGGGTTCGATGCGCGTTCGGACCAGTCGGCCCGGTCGAGCACCAGGAGTGCGCACCGGGGGCGGAACGCGAGCATGTCGCCGAGGTAGGAGTAAGCCCTGGCACAGCGATCGGCCAGCCGCCCGGCCTGCTCGCGCGTCGATTCGCTGGTCCGAACCTCGAAAGGGAAGCCAGGCACCGAGGCAAGCCCCTCGTGCTTCGCTACGTCGATCACCGCGCGGCTCGTCTCCACCTCGGCGAAGACCGCGGCTTCCGCGTCGTCGGGACCGTTCTCGCCCGGCATGGCACTGCCCCCTTTACGCGTCCCGCGGGGCAGACAGCGGCAGCAGCCGGAACCGCCGCCGTCGCCGCAGCACACCGGTGCGCTGCCCGCTGACGATGTCGTTCAGCGCGTCGCCGACCTGCCGGAATGCCACAACGACCACGACCAGCACGATCAGCGCCGGATATACCTGCCACCAGTAGCCGTTGAACAAGTTGTCGACCCCGTTGGACAGCATCGTGCCCCAGTCGGTGAACGGCGGCGGCGGGCCGATGCCGAGGAAGCTCAGTGCCGACAGCGCGTAGATCGAGTCGGCGATGGAAAAGGTCGCCGTGACCACGCTGATGCCCAGGGTGTTCGGCACCATATGCCGGGTCAGGATCCACCGGCCGGTGGCGCCCATCGTCCGCGACGCTTGAACGAACTCGCGGGGTCTCAGCGCTAGCACCTGGCCGCGGATCAGCCGTGCGGTGTAGGGCCAGGACAGCGCGGTCAGGATCAGGATGATCACCGAGAGGCTGAGCGAGAACATGCTGGCCACGATGATCAGCAGGATGAAAGTGGGCACCGCGAGCAGCGTGTCGACGAAGCGCATCATCAATGCGTCCACGATCCCGCCGGCCATCCCGGATACCGCGCCGTACAGCAAGCCGATCACCGTGGTCGCGATGCCCACGGCGAAGCCAAGCTCAAGCGAGGACTGGCCCCCCACCATCAGCCTGCCGAGCACGTCGATCCCGTACTGGTCGGTGCCGAGCGGGTAGCCCGGCCCGGGCGGGCTGTTCTCGATGCCCAGGTTCACCGTGACCTGGTTGGTGTGGTAAAGCAGCGGGCCCACGAAGCAGAACAGGCCAAGCAGCACGATGATCGCGGTCCCGGTCATCGCCCGCTTGCTGGTCACGAACGCCCGCAGGCTGAGCTGGGTGCCGGTGCCGGAAGCGGTTACCTCGCCCCCCTCCGGGGCCAGCGGGCTGCCGCCCGGGGATGCCTGCGTCGGCGCGGTATCAGGCGCTGCCATAGCGGATCCTCGGGTCGAGCACGCTGTAGGCGATGTCGGCGGCCAGGTTGCCGATCACGGTAGCCACGCCGATGATCAGCGTCCCGCCGAGCATCACCGGGAAGTCGTGGGCGAGCGCGGACTGCCAGAACAGCAGGCCCATGCCGGGGAAGTTGAATATCGACTCCGCGATCACCGCGCCGGCCACGATGTCCGGAAGCGACAGCCCGAGGATGGTGATCACCGGCAGCAGCGAGTTGCGCAGCACATGACGGGTCAGCACCAGCCGCT
Source organism: Streptosporangiaceae bacterium (assembly GCA_030040475.1). The sequence goes on along the minus strand of JASHTQ010000570.1, from coordinate 13,733 downwards.
CCGACATGCCCTTGGCCCGGGCCACCCGGATGTAGTCCTCGGCCAGTACCTGCAGGGCGGTGGACCGCACGTACTGGCTGAAGCCGGCCACGCTGTTGATCGCCAGCACCACCACGGGGAGGACCAGCGCCTGCCAGTCGGCGAACAGCCCGGCGACCGAGGTCACCCCGCCGGGGAAGGCCGGGGGCAGCAGGTGGAACTGGACGCAGACGAGCGCGATGAGCAGCAACGCCTCCATGAAGTCCGGCGCGGAGTAGAGCGTGAACCAGGTCCCTGCCAGCAGGTCGTCAGGCAGGCGGTTGTGCCGCACCGCCTGGTAGATCCCGGTCGGCACGCCGATCACCAGGGCCAGCAGCGTGGACAGGCCGAGCAGGATCGCATCCCGGGGCAGCCGCTGCGCGATCAGCGTGGACACGGGCTGCTGGAGCTGATACGAGATGCCCAGATTGCCCTGGAAGAGCTGCTTGACGTAGATCGCGAACTGCTGGTACAGGGGCTTGTTCAAGCCGTACAGGCTGTCGAAGATCGCCACCCGAGCGGGCGTGGCCTTCAGCCCGAGCACGGACCTGGCCACGCTGCCCGGCTCCATATGCAGCAGGATGAACGTAAGGATCATCACGCCGATCACGACCGCGATCGACTGGCCGACGCGGCGGATCAGGTACCCGGTCATGAGGCCGACTTGACGTAATACCAGACCTCCGGGTTTAGCAGGAAATCGAAGGGACTCGACGGGACGACACCAGCCAGGTTGTTCTTGTACACAACGACCTGTGACGGGTTGGGCAGCCACAGCCACGGCAGCTGTTCGGCCGCGTAGTCCTCGTATGCGAAGAACGCCGACGAGCTCGACCCGTACTCGGTCTGGTTGACGAGCTGGTCCATCTCCGGGCTGGAGTAGCCGCCGTAGTTGTCGACCGCATCGGTGTTGAACAGGCCCGATCCGTTCGGGTCCAGCGAGTACGGCTGGTAGCCGAACTGCTGCAGCTGCCAGCTGCAGGTCGATGTCGGGTGCGAGGCGGCATTGCAGGTGGCGGTCGTGGCCACCAGCGTGTTGAACGGCTCGGCCTTCAGGGTGATATGGATGCCGGCCTGCGCCTCACTGGTCTGGATGGCCGCGTTCATCTGGTCGAAATAGGCTGATCCCGACGCGTACAGCAGCTGGAACTGCAGCTTCTCGCCCGCGGCGACGCCCGCGCCGCAGTCGGCCGCGCCGGTTCCTGGCTGCTGGCAGGTGTCGGTGCCGTTCGGGATCACCTTCCAGCCGTGCGCCTTGAGCAGCGCCACCGCCTTGGCCGGCGCGTACGGATACGGCCCGCCCGCCTTCTCCAGCGGCGAGTCCCACTGCTGGCCGTAGAGGGTCGAGACCGGGCCGTTGCCGGGGTCGGCGTAACCGTGGAACGCGTCGGAGGTGATCTGCCCCCGGTTGATCAGGTACTCCAGGGCCTGGCGGACGTAGAGCTGGCGCAGCAGGGGACCGTTGACCGGGTTGTAGAGGTTCGGCACGATCTCGGCGACACCTGGGGTGGGTACCGACGCGACGGCGTACCCCTCGTGTTCGAGCGCGCTGATCTGGCCGACGTCGTTGAGCGGCAGCCCGCCAATGGTCAGGCTAGTGCCCGAGCGCAGGGTGTCCATCTCGGCGGCGTCGGTGGTGAAGGGGGTGAAGACGATCTTGGAAAGGATTGGCTTGTCAGGGCCGGAGTAATTCTTGTTCGGCACCCAGACGTAGTAGCCGTCGCTCTGGAACTGCTCCAGCTTCCACGGCCCGTCCACCACCTGCCACATCGGGTTGGTGGTGAAGCTGCCCATGACCGAGCCCTGCTTCTGCAGGAAGTTCCACACCGCGTCGGCACCCTTGGTGGTCTCGTCGTAGTTGCCGACGTTGCCGGTCAGCGAGGTCTTGTCCCAGGCGTGCTGCGGCAGCAGCGGCACCTCGGTCAGTACGTCGTCGGTATAGAACGACGGATTGTAGGACCGGTTCAGGTGGATGACGACGGTGTGCGCGTTCGGCGTTGTCACCTTGGTCACGTCGGCCGGGAACAGGCCGGGGTCGTAGTCCCCCCAGTCGTTGTAGTTGGCCTTCAGCAGGTTGTAGACGAAGGTGAAGTCGCGGGCGGTGATCGGCACCCCGTCGGACCACTTCCACGGCTTCAGCACGATCGTGATCACCGAGTCGTTGTCCGACCAGGTCAGCGAGCTGTACAGGCTTTCTTGCGGGTTGACCACCGACTTCGCGCCATAGCCGACGTAGACCAGGTACGGCCACTCGCCCTCGGTAAGGTTGACGTTGTAGCCGTTGCTGTTGGTGGCGGGCAGCAGCGGGAAGATGTCGTTGGGCGATGCGCCGGACGGCTCTGCGACGGTGACCGTGCCGCCGCGTTCCGGTTGCCCCTTGACGGCGCTGCCGCCGCCGATCTTCGCGCTCGTGCCGCCGCACGCCGCGACGGTTACCGCCAGGGCCAGCGCTGTCATCGTTGTGGCCAGTGAATGCCTGATGCGCATGATCGCCTGCTCTCGTCTTCACCAACGGGTCCCGGTTAGGCCCGCGGTTCGCAGACTTAACGGACGACCCTCAGGCCGGGTTTCCCTGATGGTTTACCAAGCCGATGACCGCAGGCAAGTAAATCGGGCGAAAAGATACGGTAAGCGCCGCAGCGCCTCTTCCTCCACGACATGTTGGTGGACGGCGGCCGAGCAGCGACGGAGTCGTGACAGCGGCCGCGGTCAGCCATCGCATGCGCCCTTCACCGCGGCGACGGCGAGCGCGCCGAGCGTGGGCAGGTGGTATCCGCCCTCCTGGACCAGCACCGTCGGCCCGAGCGCCGCGACCCGACGGCCGGCGGCGAAGTAGCCGGCCTCGGTAACCTGCAGCGGGCTCTCGGGATCGGCGACTGCGGCGTCCAGCCCCAGGGACACCACAACGGCATCGACCCCGAGCGACGCTGCCTCCCCGCAGAGCAGGTCCAGGGCGGCGAGCCATTCATCGTCGCCGGCGCCGGGGGCCAGCGGCAGGTTGCGGTTGAAGCCGGCGCCCGGTCCCGACCCGCGCTCGCCGGCGTACCCGGCGTAGTGCGGGAACCAGCCCGCTCCCGGGTCCACGTGCAGCGAGCCGTACCAGACGTCGGCCCGGTCGTAGAAGATCATCTGCGTGCCGTTGCCGTGGTGGGCGTCGATGTCGATGACCGCCACCCGCCCTGCGCCCGCGGCCCGCAGCGCCTGCGCCGCGATCGCGGCGTTGTTGAGGTAGCAGGAGCCGCCGTAGGCGCCCGCGGTCGCGTGGTGACCCGGTGGTCGGCACAGCGCGTAGGCCAGCCGGTGGCCCGCGCCGACCAGGTCGGCGGCGGTCAGCGCGGCATCTGCCGCCGCCCTGATCGCCTCCCAGCTTCCCGGGCCGACCAGCGTCATCGTGTCGTAGCAGAACCGGCCGGCCCGCCCGTGCACCGCGGGCGGCAGGCACGCGGGCAGCCCGCCGAGCATGCCGGCGGTCGGGAACACGTAGGGAACGACGCGGTCGCGGCCGTGCCTGCCCGGCAGCCCCGCCGCCTCCCACTCTCCCCAGACCGCAGCCAGGTGGTCAAGCAGCAGCGGGTCGTGCACGGCGCGCAGGATCTCGTCGCCGTGCCGCCGCGCTGGCAGGACCGGAGCGCCCGCGGCGACCAGCGCCTCCCGCAGCACCAGTGCCCGGGCCGGGATTTCGGTGCCCGGATCACGGACGCCGAGCCACACCTCGCCGCCGGGCTGGTGCCGGAGGCAATCCTCGCTCCACACCACCGGGACCGGCAGGCTCATCCGCATCCTCCGGGCTATCATCGCGGGATGCCCCGCGCCACCGATCTTGGCATTCCCTGGGGTGGCCGGTGATGAGCGGCCCGCCGATTGCCCCGGCCCGCGGCGGCCCCGACCCGTACGCCTGGATGCGTGACCGCGACCTGCCTGCGATGCGGGATTACCTCGCGGCCGAGCGCGCCTGGTACGACCGCTGGCTGGAATCGGCCCACGGGTTGCGGGACGAACTGGCCGCCGAACTGGCGGCGCGCCTGCTCCCGGCCGAGGAGTCGGTGAGCTGGCGCCGCGGCGGTCACACCTACTTCACCCGGATCGTCCCGGGCCGGGACTACGAGCAGTTCTGCCGGGACGCCGGCCCCGGGAGGCCCGCCCAGGTGCTGCTCGACGAGAACCTGGTGCTGGCGGAGGATCCAGCGGGCAGCGGTTACCTAGGGCTCGGCGTGCGGGAGGTCAGCCCGGACGGGCGGCTGCTGGCCTACTCCGTCGACTTCGACGGAGACGAGCTCTACCAGCTGCGCATCCGCGACCTGGTGCGCGGGATCGACCTGCCGGAGCGGATCGAGGGAACGTACTACGGGCTGGCCTGGTCAGCCGACTCGCGTTCGCTGCTCTACACCGTCACCGACGCCCAGTACCGGCCGCACGAGGTCCGGCGGCACGTGCTGGGCACCGACCCCGGCCAGGACACGCCGGTGTTCCGGGAGGAGGACCAGCGGTTCGAGCTGACCGTGCGGGCCACCCGCAGCGGCGCGTACCTGCTGATCGAGACCGCCGCCAGGGACAGCACCGAGACGCTCATGCTCCCGGCGGCCGCGACCGCCGAGCAGCCTGTCGTGATGCAGAGAAGAAGCCCAGGAGTCGAATACCGTGCCGAGCATGCGCGCGGGTCAGGCGCCGGCGAATTCTTCCTGGTGACCAACGCGGAGGCGGAGGAGTTCCGGCTGGTCGCCGCGCCCGCGGAGGCACCGGGCCGGGCCAGGTGGAGACAGGTCATCGCCGGGTCGCCGCGCACCCGCCTGGTGTCCTGCGACGTGTTCGGGCCCTACCTGGTGGTGGAGCAGCGGCACGCGGCCGCCACCCAGCTACGGATCGTGGACCGGCGATCCGGACAGCAGCGGCTGATCGAAGCCGGCGGCCCGGGCGTCTCGCTCGCCCTGGCGGCCAACGAGGACTATCAGGCCACGGCGGTGACCGTGCGCACCGAGTCGCTCGTGGAACCGCCGTCCTGGCACGACGTGGACCTGGCCACCGGCCGCTGGCGGGAGCGCAAGCGGCAGCAGGTGCCTGGTTATGACCCGGCGAGCTACGTCACGCGGCGCGTCACCGCAGCCGCGCCGGACGGGACGCCCGTCCCGGTGACCATCGCCTACCGCGCGGGGCTGCGGCGCGACGGCAGCGCGCCATGCCTTCTGTACGGCTACGGCGCCTACGAGTCCTGCGAATGGCCGGCCTTCGGCGTGGCGATCCCCAGCCTGCTGGACCGAGGCTTCGTGTACGCGATCGCGCACGTGCGCGGCGGCGGCGAGGGCGGCCGGAATTGGTGGCAGGAGGGTCGGCTGAACCGCAAGCGCAATACCTTCACCGACTTCATCGCCGTCGCGGACATGCTGGCGGCCCAGGGCTGGGCTGCGCCCGGCCGGATCGTCTCGCGCGGGCTGTCGGCGGGCGGGCTGCTGCAGGGCGCGGTGTTTTCCATGGCGCCGCGGCGGTGGCGGGCGGTGGTGGCGGAGGTGCCGTTCGTGGACTGCGTGACCACGATGCTGGATCCGGCCATCCCGCTGACCGTCAACGAGTGGGACGAGTGGGGCGATCCTCGCAACCCCGAGGCGCGGGCCTACCTGGCCTCCTACAGCCCTTACGACAACCCGCCCGCGGAGCCGCGGCCGGACCTGCTGATTACCGGCAGCCTGAACGACCCGCGGGTGCTGATTCACGAGCCGGCCAAGTGGGCGGCCAGGTTGCGGGCCACCGGCACGACAGGAAGCCGGGTACTGTTCCGGCCCGAACTAGGCGCCGCTGCGCATACGGGCCCGGCCGGGCGCTTCGGCCGACTGGACTATGAGGCCGAGATCCTCGCCTTCGTCGTGGACGCGGCCTGCGGCCGGTGATGCGGATAATCCTTGGACCTGCCGTCTGCATTTAAAATGGGACCGGGAAACGCTCGCAGTGACCGCCGGAGATCGGCGCCCGTGTACTACACGCCACGGGGTGAGCACTTGCGGCTTTCACCCTGCCTGGCGGTCACTCGCCAGGGCTCGTCCTGCGATCGCTTTGCGGCTCGGCCTCGGCTCGGGCAACTCCGCGCCGCGCGGCGCTGTCCAATTTCATCTTTGGCCCGTTAGGGATTCTTGGTTTTCTTGCAGGCGTGGCTTGCGCGGCGAAGCCCGATACTCGATAGTTAGGACCTGTTACCGGAACCAGGCAGGCACGATGGGGTAATTGCGCGAGCGAGGTCGCGACGGCCCCGCAGCGCGGTACCCGGGGGGTCAGGGCGTGACGGCTGAGGGATCCGGCGACAAGCCGGAGGGCAGGTCCCCAGTTGCTCTCTGGATTGACATCATCACTCTCATCGCCGCGCTTGGCGTGCTGGCAGCAGGGATCTTCTTGCTGGTGGAAGTCTGGCACCCTGGGCCGGTCGCCGCTCCCTTCACCCGTGTCGGCGGCCAGACAAATGTAGAGACCGCCGTGGATGCCTCCCTCTTCTGGGTCATGCCGAAGTTCGTCGTCGAGACGCCGGCCACGGCGTCTGAGCCGCTCATGTTGGGAGCGGCTCAATGTGCCATGGAACATGATGCGCCCCTGCTCTTCACCTCGGAGAATCCTAAGCGAGAACGACTGGTCGGCGAGACGATAAGCGCATGGCATATCGCGCCGCTCGTCATCAAGAACGGAAAGCAGGTAAACCAGTGCCTGAAGCGTCGGGCCGATATTGACGGGTTGTCGACACTTCCCGGACCCTACTCACTGGTCGCGCTTCCCTCGAGCGAGCCCACGATCCCGACCCGGCAGAAGCTGGCCTCCGAGGTCGTCTTCGTGGCCGCTTTCGGGCCAGGGTTTGCTCCCGACGTCGCCGTCGGGATGGCACTCGCCGCACATATGACGACCCTGTATCACCAGGTCTCCCTGGTCATCGTGCCCCGCTACCTTGAGGCCGACCCCACATTGGAAGGCCAGCTCGAAGACCAGGCCGAGGAGGTCACGGGCGGCGTCGTCTTGGGCCAGACGATGACAATTCCCGAGGACACGCGTGCCCTGCTCCGCCAGCTACTGACATCCACCGACCGGCAGGGCCTGCTTGCCCAGATACAAGCCAACCTGGGATCGGTGGGACCCGTCATGTCCGCCCTGTTGGCGCTGTTCGGTTTGGGAGCATCGGCCGGAGCAGGGCGAAGGCTTGCGCACGAAGTAATAGAACCCACACCTAGATCCAAACCCGCCCGGCTGGTCCCATTCATCCGGCGACAACCATCCGTACTCAACCGGCGACGACAACAAGCGTGGAGCTTCATCGTGGCGACTATTCACAAAATTTTCCCGCCTCCGGAACCGACCCCGGCAGGACTCTGGCATCGCGCCTTGGATGAGAAACGAACCGACCCCAGTCAGATGCTAGAAGTTACCGTCTGGCTGCGTTCCGGAACGAAGATCGTTGGTACCGAGGGCAAGTGGTACTCCTCCGATGCGAAGAAGGGCAAAGACGCCGCTGCCGCCCTCATTGACGCACTTCTGCGGCTCGATGACGCGACGATTACCCGAGCGGAAGACCCGACGGCGCCGGTAACGTGCCAGTTCGTATTGGTGCCGGTCGCGGACATCGAACTGATCGCCGGGGCCTCTCCTGCACCGACCACGGCGGCCTCTCCTGCGCCGACCACGACCGGGTAGCCGTCTCGCTAGGCAGCCACGCCGAGGCCGGCTCGGCTTCGAATGCTCACCTCAGCCTCTCCGCGAGGCTAGTATCTGCCCGAGTTGACATAGATTCTGGCTGAGATCGAGGTGGAGGAGTCTGGGCGTGCGCGGTTCGAGGCTCGGCCCGATCACGGTGGGCAAGGTCGGATACGCGGTCGCGTGCGTGGCCGCCGCCGTCACCCTCGTCGTGTCTGGCTACCTTCACGAGGTCGTCGGCCTGACCGACGCGCTCGGCTACGGCGCCGCGCTCGGCAGCGCCGCTCCGACCGCCGGGGCGGTCAACATCCTGGTGATGGGGCTGGAGAGCCGGACCACGTTTCAGGGGCAGGACCTGTCGGTTAAGCAGTTGACGGAGACGCACTCCGGCAGCGAGTCGGCGGTCGCGGCCGGCCTTGAGGGGTCACAGGACACCGACACGCTGATCCTCATCCACGTCTTCGCCGGCGGCCGCAGGGCGGTCGGCTTCTCGGTCCCTCGCGACGACGTCGTCAACTACCCGCACGCCACCTTGGACGGGCTCACCGAGGGCAAGATCGACGCCGCCTACGCGTACGCCTACGACGAGTCGCTCCAGCAGACCGACGGCTCCAACATGACCCAGGACCAGCGGTACCTGGCCGCCAATCAGGCGGGCCAACTGTTCGAGGTCCAGACCGTCGAGTCGGTCACCGGCGTCCACATCGACCACTTCATCGAGTCCAACATCATCGGCTTCTACGAGCTTGCCCAGCAGTTCGGCGGACTGGAGATCTGCATCCAGCCGGCTCCCGCCCAGGACGGCCTGGCCGCCGGGGCGAACCTGACCGACTACGATCCGCTCACCGGCACAGATAACTCGGGGTTCAACGCCTACAAGGACGGCTACGACTCGAAGAAGGGCGGCAAGCAGTACCTGCACCTGTCGGCGGCGCAGTCCTTGGCCTACGTCCGGTCGCGCGACACCCTGCCCGGGGTCGACATCGGCCGCACCGCCCGGCAGCAGGCGGCCATCGAGTACCTCCTGTGGAAGCTGGAGAACGGCGGCGTGCTGAGCGACCTCGGCGCGATCCCCGCCCTGCTGAGCAACGCGAAGAGCTACCTCATGTACGACAGCGGCTGGAACCTGATCGAGTTTGCTCAGGACATACGCGCGCTGTCCAGTAGCAACCTGCACTTCACCACGCTGCCCGAGATATCGACGAACAACGTCACCATCCCCGGCTACCCCGGCGCGCAGAGCGCGGACTACATCGACGTGCCGCAGATCCAGGAGCAGGTCAACAAGGCGTTCTACGGGTCCTCGCTGATCCTCCCGACAGCCCCGGCGGTGACCGTGGACGTCTACAACGGCAGCGGGACCAACGGTCTGGCCGCGGATGTCTCGCAGGATCTCGTCGCGATGGGCTACAAGGCCGGCGCCGTTGAGGACGCATCCTCCCAGTCGCAGCCGGTCCAGGGCGACGCCGAGGTCTTCTACGGCGCGGGCAGCGCCACGGAGGCGAACGCGAAGGTGATCGCCAACGTCATGGGCGTGCAGTCCGCCACGTCCCTGTCGTCGCTGCCGGCCGGCCACGTGGAGGTGCTGCTCGGCTCCCAGGTCACCGCGCAGGCGCCGGGCCTGGAGATGCTCGGCGCGGATAGCGTCAGCGCCACGGACTACGTCACCGCCGCGGAGCAGAACAACCAGTCCGTCCCGGCGAACGTACAGGCCGCCGCCACCGCCGGCTCGCAGTCCGATGTGCCCGCCTACTCGCAGGCGCAGGCCACGCCTTCCCCATCCGTGTCGCCCCGACCTAGCGGCTCGTCCGCCTCACCCGGCTCGTCGTCCGGATCGGGCTCAGGAAAGAAAAAGAAGAAGACGACCGGCGGTACCTCGAACCCGAACCCGCAGTACGGCCTCACGACCTGCCCGTACTAATCGGCCCCGTACTAATCGGCCCCGTACTAATCGGCCCCGTACTAATCGGCACTGCCGTTTCCCCGGCCAGCGTCGACGGCGTCAGGTATCGGCGTCGCCCCCGCTCGCTGGGATGGAGCCTTCCGGTCGGCTCGTGAGCGGGAACGCGATACGGCGACTCCGGCCAGGCAGACGGCTCCTCCGGCGACGGCGAGCCAGCGGGGAACCTGGCCAAGGACGAGCCACGACATGATGATGACGAGCATCGGCACTGCGTAGATGGTGGCGCCCATCTTCCCTGAGGTGGTGCGGGCGAGCGCGTAGGCCCAGGTGGTGAAGCCCAGAGTGGTCGGGAACAGACCCAGGTAGACCACTTCAAGCGTGGCGCTGACCGGCGCCTGGCCGAGCTGGGACAGGAACTGGCCGGCGAACGGAAGACATGCCGCCATACCTGTGAAGCATCCGAACGCGGTGACCTGGACGGCCGAGGCATGGCGCAGGGCCAGCTTCTGGCACACCACCCCGGCCGCGTAGCCGACGGCCGCGACCAGGCACAGAACCACGCCGATGACCGAGGTACGACCGCCGCTCGACTCCGAGACGCCGACCACGACGACGCCGCCGAACGACACGGCCATCCCGGCGGCCAGCCGGCGCGGGAATCCCTCGTGCAGCAGCCAGCCGCCAAGCAGCGCCAGTAGAATCGGGCCGATATTGACGAGCATCGAGGCGGTGCCGGCGTCGACGTCACGCTCGCCCCAGTTGAGCGTGATCATGTACAGCCCGAACCAGAGCAGCCCCGAGCCGAGGATCCCGGGCCAGGCCGCCCGCGCTGGCCAGCCACCGCCGCTGAGCAACCACACCACGCCGAAGGCGAGCGAGGCCACCAGCAGGCGCCCCAGCGCGAGCGCGCCCGGCGCAAAGTGCCCGCCTGCGCTGCGGATGGCGACGAAGGCCGAGGCCCACAGCACTACGGTTATCGCTGCCGCGCCGACAGCGCGATCCTCACCACTCACCCCGCCAGGCTAGACGCCAGATATTTCGACTTCTGGCGAGTAATGGACGCCTAGTTCGGGGCCAGCGGCGTACTCGCGAGCCGAGGTGCCCGGTGGCCGCGATACCCGTAACACGAAGGTCATCCAGGGTCGTGATGGCACATGCCGGAATTCCCTCGCCCACCAGGCCCGGGGGTAGCGCGTCGTCGCCAACCAGGCTCCGCAACAGATCAATGGTCACTCCACCGTGGCTTACCGCGGCGACCGGGCCGCTTACGCCGGACAGACCGCCGAGGAAGACCCGCAGGCGTTCTCCCGCCGACCGGGAGGATTCGCCGTTGCCGAGCACGAGGTCCCGGTCTTTCGTAGCGCGATCCCAGTCCGCAAGGAAGGCGTCGAAGGCCTGAGCGCCGTCCCAGTTCATGCGCTCACGAAGGCGGCCGTCCACCCGCACGCCCAGCCCGGTGGCATGGCTGATGGCCTCGGCCGTCTCCCGTGCTCGTCGTAGCGGGCTGCTGTAGAGCGCGTGCAGCCCCCTGCCTTGCAGCCATCGGGCGGTATCCGCTGCCTGACGTCTGCCCAGTGCCGTCAGCCCGGGATCGCCAGGCAACCGCTCCTTCTCGCCGTGCTGGACAAGGTAAATCGTTGTCATCGGGTAAGCACTCCGGGATAAGCCGGGTCTCCGGCGTGCCGCGTTCGCGGGTCGCAGGCCGGGTCAAGATGCCCGGTTCGTCCCCGTTCACGTCCCATCCGGCGCTCCGGCCGTCTCCGCGGTCCTGCCCGCCGACCCTGTCCCGACCGCCACATCCTTACATCGTGGCGGTTACAACCGCTACACCCTTACATCGTTGCGGCCGGGCCTGGTGACCGAGTGACCGCAGGGGCTACAGGGGCGGCAGGGCCGGCGGACGCCACCCGGCCGCAGCGCAAGGGAACCGGATCGCATCCCGGACCCGCGCCACACCGGAAACCCGGTGAGTCGCGTTCCTTCCCTACCGAATCAATCGCGCCGTCAGGATCACTTATTTCGGTCACAACAGTGACGAACACCCCAGACATGTCATCCTAGAAGGCAGCATCACGAGCCTGCTGTACCCCCGGTCGTTCCCAGCGGATCAGCTGCCAAGAGGTGAGTGTTCGAGCATGGTCGACGATATCAAGGCGCTCGACGTCGACGCTATCGTGCTCGACCCCGCCGTGCCACCGGCCGCCCGCCGCGCACTTCAGAGCAGGTTTGCCGCCAGGGGCACGCCCGCCAGGGGCACGCCCGCACGAGGACCCGAGCGGGATATCCCGGCCAGGCGAGTCAGCACGCCAGACGTGCGCTACGGCGCGCCGGTCCCGCACTACAACGTGCCGCGTTCCGGGCGCCTGATCCCGTTCAAGCAGCCCTCACCTCCCGCACCCCACCCGCCGCGGGTGATGTCAGATACCGCGAGGAAGGTGCTGAACTCGGCCATCTTCACGGTGATCATGCTGGGCGCGGCGCTCATAGCGGCGACAGCCGGCAGCGTCCCGTTCGTTGTCGTGTTCCTGGTCCTGACCGTGATACCCACCGTCGCCTGCGCCCGGGCGGTGGTCGATGCCAGCGACACCGGCTGGACGATGCTGGTTACCGAGCCGACCGCGGGCGTGCGGATCAGCGACCCGGGCAACTGGTACGCGCGCCATGCCGCGGCCTACTATCACCGCCGCTACGTGCTGCCGCGCACGGACATAGCCGAAGCGGACAAGCCGGTCTGGTCAAGGGCGATCGTCGCCGCGAACGCGATCGGCGAGTCCGAAGTAGTCAGGCAGCAGCGCATCGACTCCGCACAGGTGGCGGTCGCGCTGCCGCAGCGGTTGTGGCAGATCGCCGAACCGCTCGCTCGCCTTTCCGAGGTGCGAGAGCGGCTGCAGGCCGAACGAGACGACGCCGACTTCGCCGCCAGGGTGACCCGGCTGGACCGCGAACTCGCCCGTGTTGCCCGCCGCATCGAGAAACGCGTCGCGAAGCTGGAGGCGGTCGCGGCGGACCTCGGTGAGGCCGACGCCGTCCTGCGCCGGGAGGCGAAGAAAGAGCGGCTTAAGGAGATCGGCGATCTGCTCCTCGAGCTGCGCGCACGCACGGAAGACACGCCTGACGACCTTGACGTGACAGAACATATGCGGCTGGAGGTGCAGGCCGTCATCGAGCAGGCCAACGAGGCCGCCCGCAGCCTCGCCCTCCCCGACCAGGACGAAGACCAAGACGAAGGCCAAGACGAAGACGAGGAAGCAGACCGCAAGAACGCAGACGCCGAGGGCCAGCCTTACGCCGAGCGCCAGCCGGACGCCTAGCCTGTCGGCGTCGGCGTCGGCGTCGACCCGTAGTACATCACGTTGTTGTCCTGGTCCACCGCGACGCAGGCGTTCTTGGCCACGCAGCTGATGCTGCTGAAGACGTCGTTGCCGGCGATCTTGGTCACGCCTGACCACGCGCCGTTCCGGTAGTACCTGACGCCCCCGCTGCCGTCGACCGCGACGCAGTAGCCGTCCGCCGGGCACGAGATGGCCTCCGTCGTCCAGGAAACGGTCTTGGCCGACCAGTTGCCCCCCGTCATCGTCACGGGATTGCCGTTCTGGTCAATCGCGATGCAGAACGACGCGCTGGAACACGAGACCTGCGTAAGGCTCCCGAAGCCGTCGATCTGGTTCCCGCCGCGCCACTTGCCCGCGCGGTAGGTGTACTCGTTGCCCGTATTGTCGACGACGACGCAGAACGTGGTGGTAGGGCACGACACCGACGTCAGGCTGTCTTGGTTCGGGTCGATCGTGACCCGCGACCATCGGGTATCCGATCCGCGGAAGACGAAACCCTGCCCGACGTTGTCCACCGCGACGCAGAACGTCGTGGTGGGGCACGACACGTCGTTGAGCTGGTTGCCGGAGTCGATCGTGACCGGGTCGTTCCAGCTGCCGTTGGCCAGCATGAGAGCCTGACCCGAATTGTCGACCGCGACGCAGTTCCCGGCCGAGGCGCACGAGATCGCCGTCAGGTTGGTGCCGCTGTCGGTGGTGTTCACGACCTGCCAGGAATTCTCCGCCGTGGATGCGAGCACGTTGCCGCCGCTGTCGACCGCGTAACACGTCACGGCCGTCACGCACGAGATCGAGTTGATGATCGCGTTGTCGTTCTGGTCCGC
>JASHTQ010000569.1 GCA_030040475.1 Streptosporangiaceae bacterium | reverse complement strand
GCGCCACGACGGCGACCTGGTCGCGGTCGGCGCCGACGGGGCCACGCTGGCCGGGCCGGACGGGCCGCGCGCCAGGGTCCGGGGCTCGCTGGCACGCCTCGCCGGGGCCGCGGGCCCGCACCGGCTGCTCGACGCCGGCGGGGCGACGCTGGCGCTGACCCCGTGAGGCGGCGATGAGTTCGGCGGCCGCGGGACGTCTGCCGTGGTGAAATCGGATCGGAGGAGCTGCGCGATGACTCAGGTGACGAGCGGCTACGCGGACGTCAACGGGCTGAAGATGTACTACGAGGTGCGCGGCGGCGAGAGCGCTGCGGCCCCGCACGAGAGCGCGGCGGCGCCGCTGGTGCTGCTGCACGGTGGGCTGCTCACCATCGACCTGTCGTTCGGTGACCTGCTGCAAGACCTGGCGGCAGGCCGTCGGCTGATCGCCGTCGAACTGCAGGGACACGGCCGCACCGCCGACATCGACCGGGACATCGACCTTGGCTACCTGGCGGGCGACGTGGCCGGCCTGCTCGACCACCTCGGCATCCAGCGCGCGGACGTGCTCGGCTTCAGCCTCGGCGGCGGGGTGGCGCTGCAGTTCGCGCTCGATTACCCCGATCGTGTCGGCCGGCTGATCCTGGCGTCCGTCGCGTACGCGGCCGACGGATTCCACCCCGAGATCTCCGATCCGGCCCAGCACGCCACGTCGACCCGGATGCCCACCGCGGCGGACTTCCAGGAGTTGCGCGAGGCGTACGCGCGGCTCGCCCCGGACCCCGATCACTTCGAGGCGTTCGCGGCGAAGTGCTCGCAGGCCGCGGGCAACCCGAAGGGCTGGACGGACGCCGAGCTCGGCGGCGTGGCCGCGCCGACCCTGCTCGTGTTCGGCGACCACGACTTCATCAGGCTCGAGCACGCCGTGCGGATGCACGAGCTGATCCCCGGCGCGCAGCTCGCCGTGCTGCCCGGCACCACGCACATGGGCGTGCTCCGGCAGAGCGCGCTGATCCGCCCGCTGATCGAGGAGTTCCTCGGCTGACTTACTGAGACTTACCGGCCGGCCAGCAGGTCAAGGCGGGCGCGGAGCAGGGCGCGGTGCGCCACCACGTCGTCCACCTGATCGGGCTGCTCGGGGCATTCGCCCGCGTCGATGGCCCGCTTGAGCCTGTTCCGCGCGTCGGCAGCGTCGATCATCTCGAACACCACCAGCGGGTTGCCGTCGGCCGCCCGCTCGGTGTCCGAGCGCAGTTCGGGTTCCTTGACCACCCAGGCGTCCCTGATCTTGCCGCCGCGACCGTGATCGATCAGCAGGCAGACCGCGTGCTGGGCCTCGCCGTAGGCGAACGTCATCGTCAGCGACTCCTGGCGGCCGCCGACGTCGGCGTAGTGCCAGCACTGGCGGACCTGCGGTGAGCCGATCGCCTGAGTCCACGCGGGTTCGGCGATGCCGCTGGCGGACAGCCGGCCGACCGCCGGGTCGGCGGCGCCGCGCACGGCCGACGATCCGACCGCGGACAGCACGCGCAGCAGGGCCAGGGCCGCCGGCGTCGATGCTGCCTCGGCGGCCGGAACCAGCGACCCGGCGATGGCGTCGGCCAGCGACGCCGGGCCAGCCGCCGAGGCGGACAGCGCGCCGAGCAGGTCCGAGCCCCACAGTTCGGCGTCCACCGGGTCGTCGAGCTGTCCGAGGACGTCGCCCGCCTCGCCGAGGATCCCGGCAAAGGTATCTTCCACTGCCACCGGAGCGAACAGGCTGGCCACGTCTGGGTCTCCGGAAGCCGTGCTCATGCGGTTGATCATGCCACGCGGGTGCCGCGCCCGCCGCGCGTCCGGGCAAGTACCCAGACGACCGGCCCGCCGCGCCGTTCCGTGTCGGGCACCGCGTCCCAGCGCCCCCGCGCCCCCGCGTCCCAGCGCCCCCGCGTCCCCGCGTCCCAGCGCCCCCGCGTCCCCGCGTCCCCGCGTCCCCGCGTCCATCCGCCGGCTGCGACCGCCGGTTCGTGATTCTCTGCAGCCTGGCGGCGCCGCCGCACGTCTAACAAGCGTGGCGACGAACTCGGCGTATGACATCGGCAGCCCAGGCAGGCCGCCAGCGGGCCGGCGCTCCGGCCTGCTCTGGGTCGCGGCCATCGCCGTGGTAACCGCCGCAGTCACCGTGGCGGCGCTGCTGGCGGCGCGACCCGCGGGAACGGCCGCCAGCCACCGGCCTGGCCGGGCGCAGCCGCCCGCCGCCATGCCGCGCTACTACGTCACGGTCAGCCAGTACGTCGTGCACCCGGAGGCGGTGGTGCACGAGGCCGCGAGCGGGAAGGTGACCGGCCAGGTCGCGGTGCCGTCCGCCGGACGCCCGACCGTCTCGGTCGTCGCAGCCGCCGCCGACGGCCGCAGCTTCGTCGTCGGTGCCTACCTGGCCGGTCCCGCCGGGCGGCTCGATTTCCGCCTTTTCCGGCTGCCTATCACCGCGGGCGGCCGGCCGGGGCCGCTGACGGAACTGCCAGGGACCGTACCCTCCGTGCCCGCCTCGGTCCAGGGCATCCCGGCCGAGTCTGCCACCGTCCAGGGCATCGCATTGTCCCCCGGTGGCGCCAGGCTCGCGGTATCCGTGCAATACCAGGCGCCGTCCATGGAACCCCTGCACTACGGCGGCATCGAGGTCATCGACCTGGCGACCGGGACAACCCGGACCTGGATCTCCCGCAAGTACTTCTACTGGCCGGGCCCGCCGTCCTGGATAGACGGCGGCCGGATGATCGCGTTCGCCTGGTGGCACGATGTCTCCCTGACGGGAGAAGCCCCCGCGCTGGCCGGTATCCGGGAGCTTGACGTCGCCGCCCCCGGCGGCGGCCTGCTGGATTCCCGGCTGATCCCCGGCGTGTCCGGCCGCGCCATCCAGTCCGCGCTTGTCACGCCCGATGGCCGCGATGCGATCGCGTCCGTCTGCCGGAACGCCGAGGGTCCCGGTGATCGCAGCGGTACCGTCACCGGGCAGATCGTGGAGCTGTCGGTCCCGGCTGGGCGGCTGATCCGGGTGCTCCGCACGCAGACCGCGCGCTACCACGTCACCGGCGGGGAGAACCTCCTGGACGCGAGCTGCCGCGTCCTCTCGCTCGACCCGACGGGCACGCTTGTGCTCGCCACGTGCTTCCAGCTCGGCCGCATCGGCAACGGCGGGTTCACCGCCCTGGCGGGCGCCCCTGCTCCCTACTGGGTCGCCGCTTGGTGACCCGCTCGCACGGATCCGGCGCCCGAGGCGGACCGGCGGGTACCGTGGGCGGGTGAGCCTGTCCGGGGCGTGGGAGGACCACGCGAGTGAGTGGATCGCGTGGGCGAGGACATCCAGCTTCGACGGGTTCTGGGAGGGGACCTGGCCCGCCTTGCGGGCGCTGCTCCCCGAGCCGGGACCGGGGCCGGTCATCGACGTCGGCTGCGGGGAAGGCCGGGCTGGCAGGGAGCTTGTAAGGCTCGGGTATCGGGTGGTCGGCATCGACCGCTCGCCGACGCTGGCGGCGGCCGCCGCCACGGCGTCCCAGGCGGTTCCGGTCCTGCTGGCGGATGCGGCGGCGATGCCGCTGCGCGACCAGTGCGCCGACCTCGTCGTGGCCTGCATGTCGCTGCTGGATATCGACGACTTCGACGGCGCGGTCAGCGAGATCGGCCGGGTGCTGCGGCCAGGCGGCCGGCTATGCCTGGCGGTGGTCCACCCGTTCGTGTCGGCCCAGGACGAGGACACCATGCACACGTCGTCGTTCCGGTTGTCCCGGCCCTACCTGGAGCCACGACGGTATGTCGATCATGTCGAGCGTGACGGGCTCGCGATGACGTTCACCAGCATGCACCGGCCGCTGAGCGGCTACGTCTCGGCCCTGGCCGCAAACGGGATGATGATCAGCGCCTTGTCAGAAAGCGGCCGGGGCGACATTCCCTGGCTTCTCGCGGCCCGGGCGGACAAGATCACCCGCTGACCGCGTCGCGGCGGGCCGGGCACGGGACCGATTGAGCAGGCGGCACGGCTGGGTCCCGCGGCCGCGCCTAGCCGACGGGCGGCTCGACGGTGACGGCCTCCAGCAGGCGCTCGTAGGCGGCCAGGTCGACGTGATCGCGATCCTCGCCGCCGGGCCAGCTTCCGGGCCGACCCGCGTTGTCGGTGCCGCCCGCGGCCAGCGCCAGCGCGTGCCTGAGCCGGTCCGGCCAGGACCAGCCCAGCAGCTGGCCGGGTACCAGGCCCGCGACGAGCGCGCCCCTCGCCGGCGGGTAGGCGACGTGCGGGCCCGCGGCCGCGACCCGAGCGGTCCACTCGCCGTCCGCGGTGACGACGCGGACGGTGCCGTCCGTGGCCACCGCCGCCGCCCCGGCGCCCATCCGGATCAGCGCCGGGCCGAGGTCGGGATCGGCCGACTCCGTTTCCGCGACGACCAGGTCGGGCCGGTGCCCGACGGCGTACATCAGTTCCTCGCCGCCCGCGTCCAGGATCACGGGCACGCCCGCCTCGGCGGCGTAGGTGACGAGCGAGCCGTAGGTGTCGGGCGGCAGCCCGTCAGGCAGGCTGCCGCACAGGACGACGGCCGCGGCGCCAGTCATCAGCCGGCGGTAATCCGCCGCGAACCTGCCGAGCTCCTCGGTGGTGATGTAGGGCCCTTGCTCGCCGAACCGGAGCGCTGGCCCGTCCGGGGCGGCGAAGCTGAACACCCGCCGTGACTCGCCGCGGATCAGGGTGAACGCGGTCGGCACGCCGGACCGGGCCAGGTCTTCCCTGATCAGGTCGCCGGAAGCGCCGCCGACCAGCCCGGCCGCGAGCACGTCGTGCCCGAAGGCATTGAGTACCCTGGCCGCCGTCACGCCGCGGCCGCCGGCCCGGTAGGCCGCTCGGGAGACCGGGTTGATGCCGTCGGCGGCCATCCCCTCGGCGGTGTAGGAGACGTGCAGCGCGGCGTTGAGCGTGACGACGACGATCACGTCTCCAGCCATGCCTGCCGTGCCTCCTGTTGGTCCGTTCGGCATATTATGCGAGCTCGGCTCGCCGGGCCGGGCCGGGCCGATCATGACTCCGTAGGCTTTGCCGCATGCGTAACGGATTCGAGGACCTGGACCTGGGCAAGTTGCGGCGGCGGCGGAGCGAGAAGTGGCGGCTCCACCCGCCGGACGTGCTGCCCGCGTTCATCGCGGAGATGGACTACGACCTGGCCGAACCGGTGGTCGCGGCGCTGCGGTCGGCCATCGACCTCGACGACTGCGGCTACTCCAACCCGACCTGGGTTGGCGAGTCCTTCGCCAGGTTCGCCGCGGCCAGGCACGACTGGGCCGTCGAACCTCGCCGGGTGCACCTGATCCCGGACGTGATGGCCGGAGTGGACGCGATCTTGCGGCTGGTCCTGGAGCCGGGCGACAGCGTGGTGATCAACCCGCCGGTGTACCCGCCGTTCTTCGAGCACCTCACCACGGCACGGCTGCGGGTCGCCGAGGTCCCGCTGGTCCGGGCGGGTGGCCGGTGGGAGCTCGACTTCGCCGGGCTTGAGGCGGCGTTCGCCGCCGGCGCGCGGGGCTACCTGCTGGCCAGCCCGCACAACCCGACCGGGCGGGTGTTCAGCCGGGAAGACCTCGGCCGGATCGCGTCGCTCGCGAACCGGCACGGCGTTATCGTGCTGGCCGACGAGATCCACGCGCCGCTCACCCTGCCCGGTGCGCGGCACACGCCGTTCGTCGCGGTGGGGGACGAGGCGGCGCAGTGCGGCGTGACGCTGGCCTCCTCGTCCAAGGCGTTCAACATCGCCGGCCTCAAATGCGCCGTCGCGGTGGCTGGCTCGGTGACCATGCAGCGCCTGCTCGACCGGCTGCCCTCGGCATGCCAGTACGGGGCCGGCCTGCCCGGCGTGCTCGCCTCCATAGCCGCCTGGGAATCCGGGGACGACTGGCTTGACGCGCTGAACGCGCGGCTCGATCGTGCCCGCACGGAGTTCGGCAGCCTGCTCGCCGAGCGGCTGCCCGAGGCCCTGTACGCCCCGCCGGAGGCGAGCTACCTGGCGTGGGTGGACTGCACCCCGCTGGGCCTCGGCGCGGACCCGGCTGAGGTGTTCCTGCGCTGCGGGAAGGTGGCGCTCGGCCACGGCCCGGAATTCGGCGCGCCCGGCGAAGGGTTCGTCCGGGTGACCATCGGCACCAGCAGCGCCCTGATCGCCGACATCGTCGACCGGATGGCCGCCGCGGTCGGCCGTGTTCCAACCGCAACGATGTAAGCCTGTGGCGGTTGGAACCGCTACAGGCTTACATCGTTGCGGCTAGCCCGGCCGGCCCGTTGGAGCATTGCCGGACAGCGTTGGTGGCTGAGCGACTGAAGAGACAGATGGGGTTGACGGGAGTGGCCTGAGGCCGCCGGCCGGGCTCGGGCAATGGGTGCGGGCGGGCCGGCCGGGCTCGGGGCAATGGGTGCGGGTCAGGCGTCCCGGCAGAAGCAGGCGGCCAGGTGGTCGTTGACGATGCCGCAGGCCTGCATGGTCGCGTAGGCGGTGACCGGGCCGGTGAAGGCGAAGCCGTGCTTCCGGAGCTCGGCGCTTAGCGCCTTGGACGCCGGCGTCGAGGCGCGCAGGTCGTCGAGAGTCCGCGGCGCGGACCCGGAATCGGATGCGTACTTCCAGACCAGCTCGGTCAGGCTGGCGGGCAGGGTGAGCATGGCACGGGCGTTGGTGATGACGGCGTTGATCTTCGCGCGGTTCCTGACGATGCCGGCATCGGCCATCAGCCGCGCCACGTCCTGGTCGCCGAACGCCGCGACGGCGGCTGGCTCGAAACCGGCGAAGGCGGCCCGGAAGTTCTCCCGCTTGCGCAGGATGGTCAGCCAGGACAGCCCGGACTGGAAGCCCTCGAGGCAGAGCCGCTCGAAGATCGCGGTGTCGCCGCGAACCGGGCGGCCCCACTCCTCGTCGTGGTAGGCCAGGTACTCCGGCGCGCTAATCCCCCAGGGGCAGCGCAGCTTGCCGTCGGGTCCGGGGAGGGCGCCACGCTCGGGTGCGGCGGCGGGCGCGCTGCCAGGCGGCGACTCGGTCATCAGCGCTGCTC
>JASHTQ010000068.1 GCA_030040475.1 Streptosporangiaceae bacterium | reverse complement strand
AGAGCTCGAAGACCGAGCGGTGCCCGTCGGGGGCGAAGGTCACCGTCACCGACTCTGCCGCCGACGCGGCGGCGGCCACCGCCACGTCCTCGGGTATGTCGGTGATGTCGTGCAGCTTCTGGCCGCTGCCGGGGTCACGGCACTGCGCGCACCGGCAGTTGTCCCGCAGCCAGACGGCGGGGAACCGCAGTGGCCGGCCGGCGACGACGAGCTCAAGTTGGCTATACATGTTCGCGGTTGACTATAGTAGTTCCCGTGGCCCGGACACAACGGATCGTGGTGGTCGGCGGGGGTGTGCTCGGCACGATGCACGCCGTGATGGCGCGCCGGCGCGGCTTCGAGGTCGTGCAGCTGGAGCGGGAAGCCGAGGCTCGCGGGGCGAGCGTCAGGAACTTCGGCCTGGTCTGGGTCAGCGGCCGCAGGCCCGGGGCGGAGCTCGGGCTGGCGCTGCGCGCGCGCGAGCTGTGGGAAGAGCTGGGCGGGCGGGTGCCGGGGCTTGGCTTCCGCGCCGCGGGCTCGCTCACCATTGCCGCCGACGACGCGGAACTGCGCCTGCTCAAGGAGGCGGCCGGGCTGCCCGACGCGGGCCGGCGGCGCCTTGAGCTGCTCGACCCGGACGGCGTGCGCGCCGCCAACCCGGCGCTGCGCGGCGAGTTCGCCGGCGGCCTGCTGTGCCGGGCGGACGCGATCGTCGAGCCGCGCGGGGTGCTGCCCGCGCTGCGCGGCTACCTTGCCGGGGACGGGTACCAGTGGCTGCCCGGGCGCGAGGTGACCGAGATCGCGCCCAACGCCGTGCGCGATCACACCGGCGCCTGGCACCAGTGCGACCTGGTGATCTTGTGCCCGGGCGCGGTGTTGACCGGGGTGATCGGCCGGTACCTGCCCTACCTTGCGCGCGACGGGCTGCGCCGGGTGCGGCTGCAGATGATGCAGACCGCGCCGCTGGCGCGGCGGCTCACCACGTCGGTGGCCGACGGCGACTCGCTGCGCTACTACCCCGCCTACGACCTGCCCGGACGCGGCCTGCTTGCGCCGCAGTCCGGCGTCGCGGCGCGCACCCGGGCGCAGCTGCTGCTCGTGCAGCGGGCGGACGGCGCGCTGACCATCGGGGACACCCACGAATACGACGAGCCGTTCGCGTTCGACGTGGACTCCGACGCCTACGACCACCTGGGCGCCAGGGCGGAGGCGCTGCTCGGCGCGCCGATCCCGCGCGTGCAGCGCCGCTGGGCCGGGGTCTACAGCGAGGTCACCACCGGCCAGGCGCTGTATCACCGATCCGAGGTCGAGCCCGGCGTCGTCCTGGTTACCGGGCCGGGCGGCCGCGGCATGACCTGTTCGCCCGCTATCGCGGAGGAGACGTTCTTCTGATGACCCGTATCACGGTCGCCTGCCTGGACATGGCGGGCACGACGGTCCTTGACGACGGCACGGTGATGGAGGCGTTCGCGTCGGCCATAGCGACGCAGAACCTGACGGTGAAGGCGTTCAACGCGGCCATGACCGACGTGCGGTCGAGCATGGGCCAGTCCAAGATCGAGGTGTTCCGGCGGATCCTCGGCGACGAGGAAGACGCGCAGTGGGCCAACAAGACCTTCGAGGACCACTACGCCGCGGCCGTCGCCGCCGGCGGGGTGCAGCCGATGCCCGGCGCGGTCGACACGATCACCGCCCTGCGCGGGGCAGGCGTCCGGGTCTGCCTGGCCACCGGCTTCTCCCCCGCTACCAGGGACGCCATCGTCGACAAGCTCGGCTGGGCATCCCTGGTCGACCTGGCGCTGTCCCCCGCCGACGCCGGCCGCGGCCGCCCCTGGCCCGACCTCCCGCTGACCGCGCTGCTGCGGCTGCGCGGCGGGGCGGTCAGCGAGCTCGCGGTGGCGGGCGACACCACGAGCGACGTCGAGTCCGGGCTGCGCGCCGGGGCAGCGGTGGTGGCGGGCGTGCTGACGGGCGCGGCCACCCGCGCGGACCTCGAGCGGGCCGGCGCGCCGATCGTGCTCGACACGATCGCCGACCTGCTCCCCCACGTCCTCGGGTGACGGCAGGCTGGACGCCGCGCGACCTGGCCCGATTTATGGCCGGGTGGCCTGAGCTGTGGCTAAGATGCGCTCAGCGACGTACCTCCGCTCCTGTGGGGAAGCAGAGCGTCATAACCCGTGGGTAAGGCCATGACGAGTCAGCAGGGCGGATCGCAGGTAAACGTACCGGCTGGAATCCGGGACGTGGCGCGGCTGGCCGGCGTCTCGGTCGCCACGGTGAGCTTCGCGCTGAACGGTCAGCCCGGCGTCGCGGAAGAGACCAAGCGGCGGATCCTCGCGGTCGCGGCGGAACTCGGCTACCGCGCCAACCCGCAGGCCCAGGCCTTGCGGCGCGGCCGCACCACCACCTACGGCCTGGTCATCCGCAACTTCAGCAACCCGTTCTTCCTCGAGGTGCTGAGCGGGGCCGAGCAGGCGGCCAGCGAGGCCGGGGCGACGCTGCTGCTGCTCGACTCGCACTACTCGGTGGACCGCGAGCGCATGCACGTGCGGGAGATGGCCGCCCAGCGGCTGGCCGGGCTGGCGATAGCCCCGGTCGGCAGGGGTGAGTCGGTGCGGCTCTGGCAGGAACTGCGGCCGGGCACCCCGGTGGTTGCGCTGAACGCCTCGGTGGAGGGCATCGCCGACGTGTCGCGGGTATACCCCGACAACGCGGTCGGCGTCGAACTGGCCATGCGCCGCCTGGCCGAGCTCGGTCACTCCAGCGTCGCCTTCCTCTCCGCGCCGCGCGGGCTGGTCGCGGACCCGGACCGGCTCCGCCTTTTCCGGCGGCTGGCCCGCGAACTCGGCGTCCGGCCGAACGTGATGCACTCCCCGCTGACGATCGCCAACGTGCGCAAGGCGGCCGGGATGCTGCTGGCCCGGCGGGACGCGCCCACCGCGGTCATCACCAACTCCGACTACACCGCGCTCGGTATCTACCAGACCGCTCATGACCTGTCGGTGCGGATCGGGCCCGACGTCTCGGTCATCGGGCACGACGACCTGCCCACCTCCGGGCTGCTCGATCCGCCGCTGGCCACCATCCGGCTGGACGGCAGGGAAATGGGCCGGGCGCTGATGGCGCGGCTGCTCGACTGGAACCCGCCCAGCGACTACGTCGCCCCGGTGGAACTTGTCGAACGCGCTTCCCTCCAGGCTCCGGAAATCCCTGTTCACCAGGTGTTTACCTCGCTGAGTGCGGCAAGTCGGTAACGGTCCTTGACACCGTCACTCGGGGTGTGTGAGCATGACGAGCGCTAAACGTTTTAGATGCGTTTATCCTGCACACTCAGCTAGGGGCGAGGGGGGTCGGCTGACCTCCTCGGCGTCGTCCGGGGGACCTCTGGGCGACTGCGATCCGCTTCGGAACCGGGGACGCTTTCAGGAGGTACTGGTGAGATCGCCATATAGATTCGCGCTGGCCGGATTCGCGGCCGCCGCGCTGCTCGTGGCCGGATGTTCGAGTTCATCGTCGGGTTCATCGTCGGGCGCCGCCGCGGTCAACTGGGCCACGGAAACCTCGGCCGCGGCAGGCGGCGGCATGACCGCGCTGATCGCCGCGGCGAAGGCCGAGGGCACGCTCAACGTCATCGCGCTCCCCCCGACGTGGGCGAACTACGGCACCATCATTAGCACCTTCGAGAAGAAGTACGGGATCAAGATCAACTCGGCCCTGCCGGACGGCTCCAGCCAGCAGGAGGTCGACGCGATCAAGTCGGAGAACGGCTCGCCCAAGGCGCCCGACGTGGTGGACGTCGGCCTGTCCGTCGCCGCGGCCAACACCAGCCTGTTCGCGCCGTACGAGGTCAGCACCTGGTCCTCGATCCCGGCCGCGCAGAAGGACTCGACCGGCCTGTGGTACGAGGACTACGGCGGCTACATGGCGGTCGGCTACTCCACCAAGTTCGGCACGATCACCTCGCTGAACCAGCTGCTCGGCCCGCAGTTCAAGAACGATGTGGCGCTCAACGGCAACCCGACCTCGGCCAACGCGGCGCTGAACGGCGTCATGATGGCCAGCCTCGCCAACGGCGGTTCTGTC
>JASHTQ010000568.1 GCA_030040475.1 Streptosporangiaceae bacterium | reverse complement strand
GCGGCCCGCCGCGGACGTTCAGCCCGCCGCGAACGTGCAGCCGACGGCCGCGGACGCGCGGCCCGCCGCGAACGGCGGCGAGCGGGCCGTCCCGGCATCCGCGGGCAGTCACCTCGGGATGCCGATCAGGGTCCCGCAGGCCAGCCTGGCCCCGCAGTTGCGATCCCGTGAGGCAGGCCCGCAGACGGCAACGCGCGATCTGGCCGAGGCCGACGGCCGAACGCCGGAGGCGGCCAGGAACATGATGGCGCTGATGCAGAGCGGATGGCAGCGCGGGCGCGTGGATGATCTGGAGGACCCCAGGGGCATGGGCGGCGGAACCGACAGCGAGGGCAGTGATGACCAAGACTGACACGGCGGGACAGCTGAGCTGGCTGCTGGACAACCTCGTCAATCAGGTCGAGGACGTGCAGCAGGCCCTGATCCTGTCGCGCGACGGCCTCGTGGTGGCGTCATCGCAGGGCCTGACCCGCGAGGACGGCGAGCATCTTTCCGCCCTGGCCGCCGGGGTGCAGAGCCTGGCCAGGGGGACCGGCCTGTATTTCAAGGCCGGCGACGTGCGGCAGACGATCATCGAGATGGAACGGGCCTTCCTGTTCGTCAGCGCGGCCGGCCAGGGGACATGCCTGGCCGTGCTGAGTTCCGCCGAGCCGAACGTCGGCGTCATCGCCTACGAGATGGCGATGCTCGTGCGGCGGATGGGCAAGTACCTCGCCGCGGAGCCGAGATTCCCCGACGACGAAGACGAAACAGCCGCGCGGTGACCACCAACGGCGGTTACCGGGACCGCTGGCTCGACCGGGAGGCCGGCCCAGTGGTCCGGCCCTATGCGCTGACGATGGGACGGACCCTGCCGAGCGGCGGGGCTTCGTTCGGCCTGATCGACCTCGTGATCGCAACAGGCGAGCGGCTGTCGGAGCACTTCAGGCCCGGGCCCGAACACCGGCGGATCCTGAGCCTGTGCCGTCAGCCCACTCCGATCGTCGACCTGACCTCCGAGATCGACCTTCCCGTCGGGGTGGTCCGCGTCCTGCTGGGCGACCTGGCCGGCGCGGGGATGATCCGGGTCCTGTCCGGCCAGCCGCAGGCTGCGACCGATCAGCGCCTGTTGAGGATGGTGCTTGATGGACTCGAGTCGCTATGACGGCGCGGGGACGGCTGGCCGGATACCGTCCACCGCCAAGATCCTCATCGCCGGAGGCTTCGGCGCAGGGAAGACCACCCTGGTCGGCACGATCAGCGAGATCAGGCCGCTGCGGACGGAAGAACCGCTGAGCGACCGCAGCGTAGGCGTCGACGACACCCGGGACGTGAGCGGCAAGACCACGACCACGGTGGCCATGGATTTCGGCCGGATCAGCTTCCCCTCCGACCTCGTGCTCTACCTGTTCGGCACGCCCGGCCAGGAGCGCTTCTGGTTCATGTGGGACGACCTGGCCATCGGCGCGGTCGGTGCCGTGGTGCTGGCCGACACCCGGCGGGTGGCCGACTGCTTCGCCTCGATCGACTACTTCGAGCGGAGCGGGACGCCGTTCATCATCGCGGTCAACTGCTTCGACGGTGCCCCCAGGTTCGAGCCCGACGACATCAGGATCGTGCTCAGCCTGCCGCCCGGGGTGCCCATCGTGCTGTGCGACGCGCGAAACCGGGACTCGGTGAAAAACGTCCTGGTCAGCCTTGTCAGGCACGTCATATCCACCGCCAGTCAGCGCAGCGGCATCAGCATCGCCTAGGGCGCGTGCGCGCTGCCCTCACGTGACCCTGTCCGCCTGCCGGACCTCCGTCCGGGGGACCGTTACCTGCGGCACCGCCTGGCAGGCGGCCCAGTCGGCGCTGATCGCGCTCGCCGTCTGCAGCAGCCAGGGCAGGTATTCCCCTGTCAGCACGGAGACCGGGGTCTCGGCGGCGTGCACGGTGACGTTCAGCGCCGCGATCGTCCGGCCCTCCCCGTCGCGCAGCGGTGCGGCGACCGACCGGATGCCGAGGGCAAGCTGCTCGTCGGTGAGCGACCAGCCCCTGGCCCGCACCTCACGCAGCGCGGCGGCGCGCTCCTGCGCGTCGGGCTGCCACCGGGGGCTGATGCCCGACCTGCTCGGCTCGGCGAGGACCCGCTCCGCCTCGTCGGGTGGCAGGGCGGCGAGCAGCACCTTGCCGAGCGAGGTCTGCATCGCCGGGAACCTCGTGCCGATCGTCACCGCCAGCGCGATGATCTTCGGGACCGCGACCCGCGCCACGTACACGATGTCCGAGCCGTCAAGCTGGGCGATCGAGGAGGACTCATGGGTCCGCGCGACAAGCTTCTCCAGGTGCGGCCTGGCGACCTCCCACAGGCCGCGCGACAGCACGTACGACATGCCCAGGTCCAGGATGCGGGGGGTGAGCTCGAAGCCGCCCTCCGCCGCGCGCACGTAGCCCATCTCCTCCAGCGTGAGCAGGATGCGCCTGGCGGTGGGGCGGGCCAGGCCGGCCGCGTCCGCCACCGCGGTCAGGGACATCACGGGCCGGCCCGGCTGGAAGACCCGGATCACGTCGAGGCCGCGCGCGATCGCCTCGATGAAGTCCCGACTGCTGTCCCTGCGTGCCACCGTCATTCCTCCCGCAGTGTTTAAGGCCCGGTGTTAAGGCACTGTAGCGCTG
Source organism: Streptosporangiaceae bacterium (assembly GCA_030040475.1). Next base: position 881 of record JASHTQ010000568.1, on the reverse strand, counting down.
TCAGAAGCAAACGTCCGCATGGCGGACACGCTAGATTATTTTCCGGCGGCAATCGGTTCGCACCGACTCTTGACAGTCGCCATAGAACGCGCCACGCTTCCGTTCAAGCTCTAAGTGTCCGTCTTGCGGACAGCTGTCCGTCAGTGAGTTCATGTCCGCCTCATCGTGGAGGTTCCCATGACCGCCGAATCTCACCAGAATGATCAGAGTGCCGGCTCGGCCCGTCTGACGCAAGCGGATCTGACCCCAGAGCGGCCGGTCGTGTTCCGCAATGCGACCGTGCTGACCATGGATGACGCGCGCCAGGTCCTGCAGAACGCGGACGTGCTCGTCACAGCCGAGCGGATCGCGGCGGTGGGTCCCGGCCTCGCGGTGCCCGACGGCACCGCCGAGATCGACGCCACCGGCGGCATCCTGATGCCGGGCATGATCGACACGCACCGGCACATGTGGCAGACCGCGATGCGCGGCTACGGCGCCGACTGGACGCTCACCCAGTATTTCGTCTGGTACTACCTGGAGTGGGGCAAGAAGTTCCGGCCCCAGGACGTGTACGCGGGAAACCTGCTGTCCGCGATCGAGTCCCTGGACTCCGGGGTGACGACCACCGTGGACTGGTCGCACGGCCTGCAGACGATCGAGTACGCCGAGGCCGCGACCGACGCCCTCGAGGCGGTGCCCGGTCGCTTCGTGCTGGCCTACGGCAACATCCAGCAGGGCTCGTGGGAGTGGTCGACCACGCCGGAGTTCCGCGACTTCTACAACCGCAGGTTCGCCGGCAAGGGCGACATGCTCGGCTTCCAGATCGCCTTCGACCTGCCTGGCGACGAGTCCTTCCCGGAGAAGGCGACGTTCGAGGTGGCAAGGGAACTCGGCGTGCC
>JASHTQ010000567.1 GCA_030040475.1 Streptosporangiaceae bacterium | reverse complement strand
GTCATGTCCAGCTCGGCCGCGAGCTCTTCGGGCGTGGCCTCGCGGCCGAGCTCCTGGAGCATCCGGCGCTGCACCCGGGTCAGCTTGCTGATGGCCTCGGCGATATGCGCCGGAAGGCGGATGGTGCGGGCCTGGTCGGCCATCGCGCGGGTGATCGCCTGCCGGATCCACCAGGTGGCGTAGGTGGAGAACTTGTAGCCCTTGGTGTAGTCGAACTTCTCCACGCCGCGAATCAGGCCCAGGTTGCCCTCCTGGATCAGGTCGAGGAACAGCATGCCGTGGCCGGCATACCGCCTGGCCAGCGACACGACCAGGCGGAGGTTGGCCTCGAGCAGGTGGTCCTTGGCCCTCCTGCCGTCTTCGGCGACCCGCTCCAGGTCGACCCGGGCGGCGGCGGAAAGGTTCCGGCTGCCTTCGGCGAGCTTCTGATCGGCGAACAGGCCCGCCTCGATCCGCTTGGCCAGCTCGACCTCCTGCTCGGCGTTGAGCAGCGGGACCTTGCCGATCTGCTTGAGGTAGTCCTTCACCGGGTCGGTTGTAGCGCCGGCGGCTGCCACCTGGGCGACGGGCAGGTCCTCGTCGTCATCGCCGATAAGCAACGGCTCGCTATCGCCCCCTGGGCCGGTTGGGTCGTCCTCCCACATTACGCGGAGCCGAGGGTCGGCTCGGACGCCGGCCGACTTCAGGTCATCCAGGTGGCCGCGGATTTCGACTCGCGGCGTTTTCCGTGGCAAGCTTGCCGGAGCAAGTGGCGAGCGCGGCTCCCGGCCATGGCGGGGAGACGCGTGCACAACCAACAAGAGGTCAAGATGACGCAGGGCACCGTGAAGTGGTTCAACGGCGACAAGGGTTACGGTTTCATCGCGGTCGAGGGCGGCCCCGACGTGTTCGTGCACTTCAGCGCGATCACCGGCAGCGGCTACCGCAGCCTGGAAGAAGGGCAGAAGGTCGAGTTCGACATCACCCAGGGCCAGAAGGGACCCCAGGCGGAAAACGTCAGCGTCACCGGCTGACCCCGCCGCCGGGCTGAGCACCCGGACGGGCCACCGGGCCGGCAGCCGCCGACCGCCGCTGCCGCACGCACCATGGCCTCGGGCCGGGTAGGGTCGGTGGTGCACTGCATTCAGTCAGGCGCAGCCATCGGGGCGCGCCGGTCGTACGTCGCTCAGTGAGCGAGCTGGTTTCCACGGACGTGGCGGCCCGCAAGGATGCGGCCACCTAAGTCCGGAGACGACTTTCATGACAGCTCAGCCCATCGAACATAGTGCTGCCGTGCGCCGGGAGACCCGCCGCGCCAGGCAGTCGGGCACGGCGGACGGCCTGGCCTTCGCTTCGCTCGGCGTGCCCGCACCGCTGACCGCCGCGCTCGCCGCAGCGGGCATTGACGCGCCGTTCCCGATCCAGGCTGCCGTTTTGCCTGATGCCCTGGCCGGGGCCGACATCCTCGGCCGGGGCCGCACCGGCTCAGGCAAGACCCTGGGATTCTGCATTCCGCTGGCCGCCAGGCTGGCGGGCGGGCACACCAGCGCGGGCCGTCCCCGCGGGCTTGTCCTCGTGCCGACCCGGGAGCTTGCCAGCCAGGTCCAGGCCGCACTGCGGCCCCTGGCCGCGGCCGCCGGCCTCAGCGTCGCCGCGATTTTCGGCGGCACGCCGCAGCGGCCGCAAGTGGCGGCGCTACGTAACCGGGTGGACATCGTCGTCGCCTGCCCGGGCCGTCTTGCCGACCTGATTGACCAGGGTCACTGCCATCTCGGCGACGTCGAGGTCAGCGTGGTAGACGAAGCCGACCACATGGCCGACCTGGGCTTCCTGCCGGTCGTGCGCAGGCTGCTCGACGCGACACCGCCAGCAGGCCAGCGGATGCTCTTCTCCGCGACCCTCGACAACGCCGTCGATGTCCTCGTCCGCCGGTTCCTCCACCACCCGGCCGAGCACGCCGTCGACCCGCCAGGCGCTCCCGCCGCGATCGTCCACCACCTGCTCACGGTCGCCCCCGCGGACCGGATGGCGGTGCTTGCCTCGCTGGCCGCCGGCGAGAAACGGTCGCTGATCTTCACCCGGACCAAGCACGGCGCGCGCAGGCTCGCCCGCCAGCTGACCGCCGCGCAGATACCCGCCGCCGAGCTGCACGGAAACCTCACCCAGGCCAGCCGCGAGCGTAACCTCGCGCGCTTCGCCTGCGGGGCCAGCCGCGTGCTTGTCGCCACCGACATCGCCGCACGGGGTATCCACGTGGACGGCATCGACCTGGTCATCCACGCTGACCCGCCCGCCGAGCACAAGGCCTACCTGCACCGTTCCGGCCGAACCGGCCGGGCCGGCGCCGGCGGCGTCGTCGTCACCCTGCAAACCCCCGCGCAGGCAGCAGAGGTGCGCGCGCTGATGCGCAAGGCGCGCGTCGTCCCGCTCCCCGCCACCGTCAGCCCCGGCTCCGCGCTGTTGCAGTCGATAGCAGGAAAGCCCGCCAAGCCGACCGCATCGCAACCACATCCGCCCGCCGCCGTACCGGAAACCGCCGCCACGGCGCGCCCCGCCGCCGGCCGCGGCGCGGTCGCCGTGTCCGGCGGCCGACGGGGC
>JASHTQ010000566.1 GCA_030040475.1 Streptosporangiaceae bacterium | reverse complement strand
TGGCCGGTGAGCACCTCGGCCTCGTCGCGGTTCGGGAAGCAGACCGCGGCGCCCGCGGTCCAGCGGAGGAACGCGCCCGGGCTCATCCGGGCGAGGAAGGACGCCGAGCCCGGGTCGATCGTCACCGCCAGGCCGCGGGACCTGGCCTCGCCGATGAGCCAGAGCGCCACCTCGAGCAGCGGCGGCTCGCAGAACGTGTAGCCGGTCAGGTGCAGCACCGCCGCGTCGTCGAGCAGGCGGGCCGGCAGGTCCGAACGCCGCAGCCGCAGGTTGGCGCCGCGGTCGGTGAACATCGTCCGCTCGCCGTCCCGCGCCACCATGATCACGATCGAGCCGGTGTCGGCGTCCGGGTCGACGGCGAGGTGGGTCCGGACCCCGGCGCGGGCGAGTTCGCGCTGATGGTACTCGGCGTCGCGGGCGCCGACCCGGCCGACGAACGCGACCTGGGTGCCGAGATAGGCCAGCCAGGCGGCCTGGTTCGCGGCCGAGCCGCCGGGACAGCTGCGGATCACCGCCGGGGTGTCGGTGCGCGCCGCGGCCGGCGCGGAGGGCTTGACCAGCACGTCGTTGATCACGTCGCCGCAGATGACCACCTGCGGAGGGGCCGGGGTCAGCCGCCGCTGCGGTTGGCCCACGCTTGGGCAATCTGCGCTGCCAGGGCGATGTTGCCGCGGGCGATCTGCAGGTTGACCGCGACGCTGGCGCCGGCGGTGGCCTGCTGGATCCGGTCGAGCAGGAACGGGCTGACCGCCTTCCCCTTGACCCCCTGCTCGGCCGCGACGGCGAGGGCCTGCTCGAGCGCGTCGTCAAGGACGCCCGGGTCAAGCTGCAGGGCCGCCGGCAGCGGGTTGGCGATCAGCAGCGCGGACTGCTCGCCGAAGGCCTCCCTGGCGGCCATGATGTCGGCGACCTCCTGCGGCGTGTCGGCGCGCCAGTCCAGGTCACAGCCGGAATCGGAGAGCCAGAAGGCGGGGAAGCGCGAGGTGCGGTAGCCGACCACCGCGACGCTCAGCGTCTCCAGCCGCTCCAGCGTCGCCGGGATGTCCAGGATGGATTTCACCCCCGCGGAGACGACCGTGATCGGCGTCCTGGACAGCACGGTCAGGTCCGCGGACTCGTCGAACGTCTCGGCCGCGCCGCGGTGCACGCCGCCGAGCCCGCCGGTCGCGAACACCCGGATGCCGGCCCGCGCGGCCAGCACCGAGGTGGCCGCGACCGTTGTGCCGCCGGTCGCCCTCTTGGCGATCGCGATGCCAATGTCGCGGCTGCTGACCTTGATCACGGACTCGGCTGCGGCGATCCTTTCCAGTTCGTCCGGCTCCAGGCCGATCTTCGGCACGCCGTCGATGAGCGCGATCGTGGCGGCCTGTACTCCGGCGTCGCCGAGCGTCTTTTCGAATTCCTGGGCCGCTTCCAGGTTCGCCGGCCTCGGCAGGCCGTGCGAGATGATCGTCGATTCCAGCGCGACGACCGGGTCTCCTGCGGCTAGCGCGGCACTGACCTGCGGGGATACCTGCACGGGAACGATTGTCTCACTCGCGTCAGTAGCCCTGCGGGCCGACGACGTTGATCAGCGGCGCGCCCGCGGCGTAGCGGGCCAGCTGGTCTTTCGCGATGGCCAGCGCGCGCTGCATCGCGTCCGTGGTGGCCCCGCCGACGTGCGGGGTGAGCAGCAGGCCCTTGGCGGCCCACAGCGGGTGGCCGGCCGGGAGCGGCTCGGGGTCGGTGACGTCGAGCGCGGCGCGCAGGCGTCCCGCGGTCAGCTCCTTGAGCAGCGCGTCGGTGTCGACGATCGGGCCGCGGGCGGCGTTGACGAGCAGGGCGCCGTCCTTCATGCGGGCGAGGAACGCCTCGTCCACCATCTTCGTCGTCTCGGCGGTGACGGGGACCAGGAGGATGACGATGTCGGCGTTCGGCAGCATGGCGGGCAGGTCGTCCATGCCCGACACGCCTTCGCGGGCGGTTCGTGCCACCCTTTGCACCTGGACCTGCATCGGGGCGAGCATGCGCTCGGTGGCCTCGCCGATCGAGCCGTAGCCGACGATCAGGACGGTCTGGCCGCCGAGCGGCCTGGCGGTGTCGTGCTCCCAGCGCTCCTCTTGCTGCGCGATCACGTACGTGGGCAGGTGCCTGACCTGGGCCAGGATCATGGCCATGATCAGCTCCGCGACCGCGGGGTCGTGCGCGCCGCGCGCGGTGGCCAGGGTCACCCCGGGCGGGACGAACGGGATCGCCCGCTCGGCGCCTGCCGACAGCAGCTGGATCAGCCGCAGCCGGGGCAGCTTGGCGAGCCCCTGCAGCTGGGCGTCCCGGACGCCGGACGGCAGCACTATTACCTCGACCTCGTCGGCAGAGCCGGGTAGCTGATCGCCGCCGGTCCACACGTCCGCGGCGAATCCGCCCGGCAGGCCGCCCATCAGTTCGGCCGCGTCCGGGGCGGGCAGCCATACCTTGATCGTCGACGATGTCATGACCGCGAGGCTACTCTGCCCGGCCCCGGCGCTACCCGGCCGCGGGCGGCCGGTTTTGGCGGCTGGCGGCTACCTGGCGGCTGATCCTTCCAGGTCGCGCTGCCAGGCCTCGGGCACGTGATCCGCCTGGTGCCTGGAGGCCTGCTCGGGCGCGCTGATGACGACCACGGGGCAGGGGGCGGCGCGCAGGCAGACCCGGATCACCGGACCCGCGCCGCGAGAGGGGTCGGCGCCGTGCGACCTGTGGCCGAGGACGAGCATGTCGGCGTGGGCCGCGTGGTCGAGGAGCACCCGCGCGGCGAGCCCCTCGGTGATGTCGGTACGGACGGTGACGCCGGGGAAACGGCTGGCAGCCTCGCTTACCGACCGCCGCAGCACCTCGCGGGCGGCGCCCCAGCTGCTCGTCGTCTGCCGCGGGGCCGGCACGGCGTAACTGGCCACCTGATGGCACGCGGCCTCCAGGGCAAGCACCGCCTGGACCTCAGCGGAACGCAGGCTCGCTTCCCTGCATGCCCAGCTCAACGCGGCAAGAGACTCCGCAGAGCCGTCGACTCCGACTACGATCCGCCGCGAACCGAGATCAATTGCCATAGCGAATTCCTACCCGCTAGACACCTCTGACTCACTCGTCCGTCCCGCCACAGCCGTACCGTCAGGGGCTTCGCATTCGTAACTGACAGTTTCCGATCGTAGACCCCGGGCTGCCCCGCTGACGAGGGGGGTGGGGGTGTTTTGCCGGCTATATCGCGCACTCCCCGAGACCCGATGGTTATCGTATCGTGATTAAGTCCGCCGCGAACTAATTGGACCTTGTGAGCGATTTGTCCGATATGTGCTTGGGCGGAGGAGGCGGGGAGGTCAGGTGGAGGAGGGCGGGGCTTGGGAGCAGGCGGAGGCTAGCTGGCGGAGGGCCAGCTCGATCAGGGGACGCAGCGGGACCGGGGGGTCCGCCGCGTACCAGTGCCTGGTGGCGACCTGCGACGCGGTGATGACCGCCCCGGCCAGGATCTGGGGGAACATGTCCGTGCCGATGTCGGTACCGGTCCGCTCGGCGATGGCCAGGGCGAGCGCGTGCTGCATCTCGAAGTTGACCTTGAGGTACTCGCCGCGCATGGCGGGGGCCTGGAGGATCTTGGCGAGCGCTGTCATCGTCTCTCGGCCGAAGGCCTGCTCGGTGCCCTCGTAGTGCTGCAGGACCGCGTGGGTCAGCGCCTCCCACAGCGGCTCGCCGGCCGACCGCTCGAGCAGTGACGCCCCGATCCGCCTGGCCCGGTCGCTGCCCATCGCGGTGAGCGCCTCGTACTTGTTCGCGAAGTAGTTGCTGAACGTGCGAAGCGCCACGTCCGCCCTGGTCGTGATGTCCTCGATCGTGACCCGCTCGATCCCGCCGCGCTCGATCGCGAGCTGGAGCGCGGCCGAGCTCAGCGCCTGGCGGGTGGCCAGCTTCTTGCGCTCCCGCCTGCCCGTGATGCGCGGGCTGGGTTCGGTCATCGGGCCAGCGTAACGCAAATAATGCCCGACAGGCAAACTTGCGTTCTAGGCAAAATTGTGTAAGGTGGCCCTCGTGACCACATCACCGATCAGCGGCGTCGCCGAGACCGGCGGCTGCGACACGCCGGCGGAGGAGACCGACGTCGTGATCGCCGGCGGCGGCCCGACGGGACTGATGCTGGCCGCCGAGCTGATGCTGTGCGGCACGGAGCCGGTGGTGCTCGAGCGGCTGCCGGAGATCAGCGAGATCCCCAAGGGCAATGGCCTGGTCGGCCAGATCGTGCCGGTGCTTGACTACCGCGGGCTGCTCGACCGGATCCGTGCCGAGGCCACCTTCGCCGGGCCGATACCGGCATTCTCGTTCGGGCCGCTTCGGCTGGACTTCTCCGGGCTGGCCGCCACGGGGGGCAGCCCGCTGCACATCGCGGCGATACCGCAGCGGCGGCTGGAGCGGCTGCTCGGCGATCGGCTGGCCGAGCTCGGCGGGGGAATCAGGCGCGGGCACGAGCTGACCGCGCTGGCCCCGGACGGGGCCGGCGTCACGCTGGAGGTCCGCGGCCCGGACGGCGGGTACTCGCTGCGCGCGGGCTACCTGGTCGGCTGCGACGGGGCGCACAGCCTGGTCCGCAAGCAGGCCGGCATCGGCTTTCCCGGCGTCACCTCGGCGGAGATCTCCCGGATCGGCCGGGTGTTCCTGCCGACCGCGGTGATCGCCCCTGGCGGCGCCGCGGTTGACGTCCCAGGCGCGGGGCGGCTGACGTTGCCCGGCGTGGTACGCACGCCGCGCGGCGCGTATTCGATCATGCCGCTTGTCATGTTGGACAAGAACGCGCCGCCGGGGCTGTTCATCGTCTTCACCAGCGAGGAGGACCCGGCGGCCACGGCGGCAGGGGACGGCCCGATGACCCTCGACGAGCTGCGCGCCAGCTTCCGCCGGGTGCTCGGCGCCGACGTGGAGATGACCGAGCCGCAGTGGCTGACCCGCACCGTCGGCAACAGCCGGCTGGCCGAGCGCTACCGGGACGACGGGTCCGGCCGGGTGCTGCTGGCCGGCGACGCGGCGCACATCTTCGGCGCCGGCGGATCGCTGAACGTCGGCCTCCTCGACGCGGTCAACCTCGGCTGGAAGCTCGCCGCGCAGGTCGCGGGGCAGGCGCCGGACGGCCTGCTGGATTCCTACCACGCCGAGCGGTACCTGGCCGGCCAGCGGGCCCTGCTGCAGACCCGGGCGCAGAAGGCCCTGGGCGCCGCGGACGAGGGCACGACGGCGATCCGCGAGCTGTTCGGCGAGTTGCTGCGCTACCCCGAGGTGCTGCGTCACCTCGGCGAGGCCATCCAGGGCTCCGACGTCCGCTACCCGATGCCGGGTCCCGGAGCGAGGCTGCACCGGCTGGCCGGGTACCTGGCACCGGACCTGCGGGTGGAGGCGGGCGACGGACGCCGGACACGGGTCGCCGAGCTGCTGCGGCCCGCCCGGGGCGTGCTGCTGGATCTCACCCCGGACGCCGTGGTGGCCGGGCACGCCGCGGGCTGGGCGGACCGGATCACGGTGCTGGCCGCACGCCCGCTGAGCGCTCCCGCGGTGGCCGACGCGCTGCTGATCCGGCCGGACGGTTACGTGGCCTGGGCCGCCGGGCCCGGCACGCCGGGGCCAGCGCGCGGTCTGGAGGAGGCGCTGCGCAGCTGGTTCGGCGCGACCGCACCGTCCCCGCGATGAGCGGGCCGGATGCCGCCGGCCGCGAGCCGGGCCGCGTCCAGCGCGAGACGTCCGCTACCGCCGACGGCCAGCCCGGCCGTGCTGCGGCGATGTCGTCTGCGCTCGGCTGCCTTGGTAGCCTCATGAGCCTCAGCTATAACGGCCGGCGGGTCCGCACGTGGCCGCAGCCGCAGGATCCTCAGGGTTATCGTTCCGTGATGCAGCCGGGTCATACCGGGGACGCACGGACGCGTCATACTTATTGAAATTTGCGGGTAACGCCAGCTTTTCAGGGGTGGGGAGCATGAACGCGGCTAGGCGCTCTTGCCTTCTTTCCCGGCCGCCGGGCCAGCCGACATGCGCAGGATCGTTAAACCCGCTTGCGCCCGCCTTGGCGGCGCCACCAAACCACCGCACCGGGCCGCGTAAGGCCGCCCGGGCACGGCTAGGCGGGGACCGCCCGCCATGCGTGCCCTGTCGGCCTGCGGGTGAGAGGGGGAACCAATGACTGATGGCACGGTGGGCGCCGACCAGGCAAACGTGGCCGGGTGGAACGTTCCCGGGTACACGGGGCTGAAGAAGCTCGGCTCGGGCGGTTTCGGCGACGTGGTGCTGGCCAGGCACGACGGGTCGGGGACCCTGGTGGCGATCAAGTACCTGCGCCAGGAGCTGCTGTCCGATGCCGAGTTCGCGGAGATGTTCCGCGGCGAGGCGGAGGTGCTGGCGTCGATAAATGACCCGCACGTGGTCCGCCTCTACGACTATGTCGAGTCGTCGTCTGGCGCCGCGATCGTGATGGAGCTCGTGGACGGGGTCTCGCTGCGGGAGATCCTGGAGCGCAGCGGCGAGACCACGCCGGAGGCGGCGCTCGTCGTGCTCGAGGGCTCGCTGCTCGGCCTGGCCGCGGCGCATGCCCGCGGGGTCGTGCACCGGGATTACAAGCCGGACAACGTGCTGGTGAACGGGGACGGCGCGAGCAAGCTGACCGACTTCGGGATAGCGGTCCGCGCCGGGGACCGGGCGATGCCGGCGGGCACGCTGATGTACGCGGCGCCGGAGCAGATCTCGGGCGAGCCTGCCACCCCGGCCGGGGACGTGTACGCGGCCACCGCGACCTTCTTCGAGTGCCTGACAGGGCGGCCGCCGTTCCGCGGGGACACCGCCCAGGCGCTGCTGTACCAGCACCTGTCGCAGCCGGTGCCGATTGAGGCGGTGCCCGAGCCGGTGCGCCCGCTGGTGGCCTCGGGGATGGCCAAGCAGCCAGAAGACAGGCCCGCCGACGCGGGCACGTTCGTCGCCGCGCTCAATCAGGTCGCCGCGGGCACCTACGGCCCGGACTGGCACGAACGCGGCCGGACGCACCTGGCCGAGGCGGCGCTGCTGCTCGCGGCGCTGTGGCCGGCCGCCGGCCCGGCCGCGGTCCAGGGCACCGCCGTGGTAAGGACCGCGCTGCACCGGGGCGGCTCCCGGCTCATCCGCTCGCGCCCGGTCTGGGCATCGATCGCGGTCGGCATCGTGATCCTGGGCACGGTCGTGGGCATCGTGCTGGCCAAGTCGGGGTCCGGTGCGGCACGTCCTGTCGCGAATCCGGCTCCGGTGGCCGTCGTGCTCCCGGCGGTCACCGGCGTGTCCCCGGACAGCGGCAGCAGCGCGGGCGGGACGACGGTGACGATCACAGGCACCGGGCTGGCGCACGCCACCGTCGTCCGCTTCGGCGGCGTGGCCGGCACGATCACCGCCGATTCGGCCACGCAGGTCACCGTGACCAGCCCGCCAAGCGCCAGCACGGTGGCCTTCGTCTCCGGCCCGCGGCTCGCCGCGACCGGCACCGGCACGGTGGACGTCACGGTCACCACGCCTGAGGGCACCTCCCATCCCACCGCCGCCGACCACTTCACTTACGTCGCCTCGCTGCCTGCGGTCAGCGGCGTATCGCCGAACAGCGGCACCACCGCCGGCGGGACGACGGTGACCATAGCCGGGACCGGGCTGGCCGGCGCCACCCGCGTCCGCTTCGGCAGCGGTGACGCGATCATCACCGCCGACTCGAGCACCATGATCACCGTGACCACCCCGCGGGGCACCGGCACCGTGACCATCACCGTGACCACCCCGGCCGGCACCTCGACTGTCGGCAACGCCGACCACTTCGCCTACACCGCACGGCCCAAGCAGACCCAGTCGATCACCTTCACCGCCCCGGCATCGGGGATACCCGGCGGCTCGGCGCACCTGTCGGCCACCGGCGGCGGCTCCGGCAACCCGGTCGTGTTCTCCGTCGATTCCTCCGGCGGCCCCGGGGTATGCAGCGTGTCCGGCGACTCGGTGACGTTCAAGGCCTCGGGCAGCTGCACGATCGACGCCAACCAGGCAGGCAACGCCCGGTACGCCGCCGCGCCCCAGGTCCAGCGCACGATCGGGGTCAAGGCGCTGTCCCAGTCGATCTCCTTCACCGCCCCGTCCTCGGGGAAGGTGAAGGGCTCGGGGCACCTGTCGGCCACCGGCGGCGGCTCGGGCAACCCGGTCATATTCTCCTCAGGCAGCGGGAAGGTGTGCACGGTGTCGGGGAACACGGTGACCTACACCGGCGGAGGCAGCTGCGTCGTCGACGCGAACCAGGCAGGCAACGCCCAGTACGCCGCCGCGCCCCAGGTCCAGCGGACGATCAAGATCAGCAAGCTCTCGCAGTCGATCTCCTTCAGCGCCCCGCCGGCGGGGACCGTGCTGACCTCGGCGTCGTTGTCGGCCACCGGCGGCGGCTCGGGCAACCCGGTCGTGTTCTCCGTCGGCTCCCACAGCGGCCCGGGGGTGTGCTTCCTGTCCGGGAGCACGGTGAGCTTCGGCGCACCGGGCACCTGCGTCATCGACGCTAACCAGGCAGGCAACGCCAAGTACGCGGCCGCGCCCCAGGTCCAGCGGTCGATCACGGTCACCAAGCCGGCCGAGCAGTACAGTTCTCCCCCGACCGAGGGCGGCGGCGGCGGGTGCGCCCCGAACTGCTGACGCGCCGCTGAGCCGCCGACCGCTCACCTACCTGCCGCAGGCCAACCTCCCTGCCAGGGACGGCACCGGCTTTGTTATCGTCTCGTGATGCTTGTCGGGTCATACTGGTAGAGAACGGACGCGTTGTCAGGGGTGGGAAGGACGGCTGCGCTCCATCGCGCTTTCCTGGCCGAGCCGGCCCGCAGGGGCGGGGGGGTTAACGATGCGTGATGGCTCCATGGCCGACGACCAGGAGAACCGCGACGCAGATGGCGGCGGGCAGGCGCGCGCAGCCGGGTGGAACGTTCCCGGGTACACCGGGCTGAAGAAGCTCGGCTCGGGCGGCTTCGGCGACGTGGTGATGGCCAGGCACGATGAGTCCGGGTCCCTGGTGGCGATCAAGTACCTGCGCCAGGAACTGCTGTCCGATGCCCAGTTCGCGGAGATGTTCCGCGCCGAGGCGCAGGTGCTGGCCTCGGTAAGCGACCCGCACGTGGTCCGGCTGCACGAGTACGTCGAGTCGCCGTCGGGGGCGGCGATCGTGATGGAGCTTGTGGACGGGGTCTCGCTGCGGGAGATCCTGGAGCGCAGCGGCGAGACCACGCCCGAGGCGGCGCTCGTGGTGTTGCAGGGCTCGCTGCTCGGCCTGGCCGCGGCGCACGCCCGCGGGGTCGTGCACCGGGACTACAAGCCGGACAACGTGCTGGTGGACGGCGACGGCGCGAGCAAGCTGACCGACTTCGGCATAGCGGTCCGCGCCGGGGACCTGTCGATGCCGGCGGGCACGCTGATGTACGCGGCGCCGGAGCAGATCTCGGGCGAGCCGGCCAGCGCGGCCGGGGACGTGTACGCGGCCACGGCCACGTTCTTCGAGTGCCTGACCGGGCGGCCGCCGTTCCGCGGGGACACCGCCCAGGCGCTGCTGTACCAGCATCTGTCCCAGCCGGTGCCGGTGGATGCGGTGCCCGAGCCGGTGCGGCCGCTGATCGCAGCCGGGATGGCCAAGCAGCCCGCAGACCGCCCCGCCGACGCGACCTCGTTCGTCGCCGCGCTCAACAGCGTCGCGGCGGGGACCTACGGCCCGGACTGGCACGAACGCGGCCGGACGCACCTGGCCGAGGCGGCGGTGCTGCTCGCGGCGCTGTGGCCGGCCGGCGGCCCGGCCGCGGTCCAGGGCAGCACGGTGGTCAGGACGCCGCTGCACCGGGCCGGCTCCCGGCTCGTCCGTTCGCGCCCGGTCTGGGCGGCCGTCGCGGGCGGCGTGGCGATCGCGGGCACGATCCTGGGCATCGTGCTGAGCGGGTCCGGTCCCGTACATCCCGTCGCGCTTCCCGTCGCCGTCACGCTCCCGGCGATCACCGGCGTGTCCCCGGACAGCGGCAGCACCGCGGGCGGGACCACGGTGACCATCACGGGGACCGGGCTGGCGCACGCCTCCGCGGTCCGATTCGGCGGCGTGGCCGGCACGATCACCGCCGATTCGGCCACGCAGGTCACCGTGACCAGCCCGCCGAGCACCAGCACGGTGGCCTTCGTCTCCGGCCCGCGGCTCGCCGCCGCCGGCACCAGCACCGCCGCCGGCACCGGCACGGTCGACGTCACGGTGACGACCCCGGCGGGTACCTCGCATCCCACCGCTGCCGACCACTTCACCTACGTTGCCCAGCCGCCCGTGGTCAGCGGGGTGTCCCCCGGCAGCGGCAGCACCGCGGGCGGGACGACGGTGACCATCACGGGGACCGGGCTGGCCGGCGCTACCGCCGTCCGCTTCGGCACCGCCGCCGGCATCATCACCGCCGATTCGAGCACCCAGGTCACGGTGACCACCCCGCGGGGCACCGGCACCGTGACCGTCACCGTGACCACCCCGGACGGCACGTCGAGTATCGGCACCGCCGACCACTTCGCCTACACCGCACGGCCGAAGCAGACCCAGTCGATCACCTTCACCGCCCCGGCGTCCGGGACGGCCGGCGGCTCGGCCCGGTTGTCGGCCGCCGGCGGCGGCTCGGGCAACCCGGTCGTGTTCTCCGTCGATTCCTCCGGCGCCCCAGGGGTGTGCACCGTGTCCGGCGACTCGGTCACCTTCACCGCGGTGGGCAGCTGCGTCGTCGACGCCAACCAGGCAGGCAACGCCAGGTACACGGCCGCGCCCCAGGTCCAGCGGACCATCACGGTCACGGCGATACCCCAGTCGATCTCCTTCACGGTCGCCATATCGGGGAAGGTGAACGGCTCGGCCCCGTTGTCGGCCGCCGGCGGCGGCTCGGGCAACCCGGTCAGGTTCTCCTCCCCCAGCGGGAAGGTCTGCACGGTGTCGGGAGACTCGGTGACGTTCACCGGCGGGGGCAGTTGCGTGGTTGACGCCAATCAGGCAGGCAACGCCAGGTATGCGGCGGCGCCCCAGGTCCAGCGGACGATCTCGGTCGGCAAGCTCACGCAGTCGATTTCCTTCACCGCCCCGGCGTCAGGGATCGTCGGCGGCTCGGCGCGGTTGTCGGCCGCCGGCGGCGGCTCGGGCAACCCGGTCGTGTTCTCCGTTGCCCCGTCCAGCGGCCCCGGGGTATGCGCCGTGTCCGGCGACTCGGTCGTCTTCACCGGGGCAGGCAACTGCGTCGTCGACGCCAACCAGGCAGGCAACGCCCTGTACACGGCCGCACCGCAGGTCCAGCGGACGATCTCGGTCACCCGGCCAGCCCAGCCGTCAAATTCTGGCGGGGGCAAGGGGAAAGGCGGGGGCAAGGGTAAGGGCAAGGGCAAGGGCGGCGGCAAGGGCAAGGGCGGCGGCGGATGCGGCGGCAACGGGAACGGCGGCGGGGGTGGCTGAGCGGGGACGGCGCGACCGGTTAGCCGAGCATCGAGCTGGCCTGGAAGGGGTGGGCCAGCATCTGGAACTCGTACATGGCGTCGGCCACGCGCTGGACGCGGGACCGGTCGATGTCAGGGGCGATGCTCAGCGGGTAGTCCTCGAGGGACATGACCGCGGCGATCTGGGGCGGCACCGTGTAGGGCTGCGGGAGTGCCTCCATCGCGGGCTCGGGCAGCCAGGCCACGGCGATGACGTGCTTCTTGAGGTCCGGCCCCATCAGCGGGAAGTTCACCGTCACGAAATGGACGTCTTTGGGTGACACCCCATGTTCCTCGAGGACGGAGCTGATCAGCAGGGCGCCGATGTTATTCGGCGCGCATGTGCCCTCCAGCGTCATGACTGTAGGAGGGGCCTAGATGATTTGCAGCCGGTTCGGCCACATTTGCCCGTTATCTGCGACAGGGCCGTGGCAGATACCACGGCCCGTTCGGCATAAATATCCTGCGGGGGTGCGGACGGTCAGGTGGCTGCCCGCGGGGGCCTTGTGGACGCGGATCTGGGCGGGGATGCGCTGCCTGAGCTCGGCGACGTGGCTGACGACGCCGACCATGCGGCCGCCCTCGCGGAGGGCGTCGAGGACCGTCATCACCTCCTCCAGCGTTTCCTCGTCGAGGCTGCCGAAGCCCTCGTCGACGAACAGCGCCTCGATCCTCGTCCCGCCGGCCTCGGCGGTGACGACGGCGGCCAGGCCCAGGGCCAGCGCCAGGCTGGCCAGGAACGTCTCGCCGCCGGACAGCGTGCTGGTGTCGCGGTCCACGCCGGTCCAGGCGTCGCAGGCGAGCAGGCCGAGGCCGGAGCGGCCCGCGCCGCGGCGCGCGTCGGTGTGCACCAGCGAGTAGCGGCCCGAGGTCATCGTGAGCAGGCGCACGCTGGCGGCCGCGGCGACCTCCTCCAGGCGGGCGGCGAGCACGAACGAGGACAGCGTCATCCGCAGCGTGTTCGCGCCGTTCCCGGCGGCGAGGTCGGCCAGGGCGCGCGCCTGCGCGGCGCTGGCGGCCAGCGGCTGCAGGTCGGCCTGGCTGGCGGTGAGCCTGGGGGCGAGGTCGGCGAGCTGCCCGGCCTTGTGCGCGGCGCGGTCGTACGCGGCAACGGCGTCGTCGTGCTGCTTGCCGGCGGCGTCCACCTCCGCGCTCGCGCCCGGCAGGTCGGCCGGCGGGTCAAGCGCGACGTCCAGGTCGGGGTCGGCCAGCAGCTCGGCGACCGCGTGGACGGCCGCGTCGTGGTCGCGGATCGCCTGGTCGGCA
>JASHTQ010000565.1 GCA_030040475.1 Streptosporangiaceae bacterium | reverse complement strand
GTTCGGCCAAGGCACCCGCCAGGTCCGCCGGCCAGACGGCCGCGAAGGAAGGCGGCCAGAGGCCCGCCAGGGACGCCAGGGGTTCGGCCGGCCAGTCCGCCGACGACGGCGCCGCCAAGGGCGGCGGCCGCGCCAAGGCCAGGGCCGCCGAGACCGAGGCCCCGGCCGAGCCCAAGGCCGCCAAGGCTGAGGCCGCCGAGCCCAAGGCCGCCGAGGCTGCGGCCGCAGCCGCCGCGCCCGAGTCCAAGGCTGCCGCGCCCAAGGCCGCCAAGGTCGCCGAGGCTGATGCGCCCGCGTCGAAGGCCAAGGTCGCCGAGGCTGATGCGCCCGCGTCCAAGACGAGGGCTGCCGAGGCTGATGCGCCCGCGTCGAGGACCAGGGCCGCCGACGCTGCGGCCGCGACCGCCGAGCCCCAGGCTAAGGCCGCCAAGGCCGATGCCGCGGAGGCCAGCGCCGCCGCGACCACCGACGCCGCTGCAGCCGCCGAGCCGGAAGCCGCGACCGCCGAGCCCAAGGCTGCCGAGCCCAAGGCCGCTGAGCCCAAGGCCGCCGAGCCCAAGGCTGCCGAGGCTGGGGCAGCGGACGCCGAGGCCGACGCCGGGACGTCCGAGCCCGAGGCCGTGGCATCCGAGCCGCAAGCGCCGGAGGCCGCCGCGGGCGGCGCGGAGGCCGAGGCCGCGGAGGCCGAGCCGGCCAGCGGAGCCTGACGTGCTTGAGGAGGCCCTTGAGCACCTCGTCCGGGGCATCGTCCAGTACCCGGACGAGGTGCACGTGGCCACCAGGCCGCTGCGCCGTGGCAGCGTCCTCGAGGTGCGGGTGCATCCCGACGACCTCGGCAAGGTCATCGGCCGCGGCGGGCGTACCGCCAAGGCGCTGCGAACCGTGATCGGCGCCCTGGCGGGCAGCCGCTACGTACGCATCGACCTGCTGGACGTCAACGAGGCTCGCTGAGGCTCCGTGCGGGTCATCGTCGGCCGGGTCGGCCGTCCGCACGGGATCCGCGGCGAGGTCGTGGTAGGGGTCAGGACCGACGAGCCCGACCTCCGTTTCGCCGTCGGGTCCCGGCTGGACCTGGAGCGTTCCGGCCCGGCCGGGGGCGCCCAGGCTGGCCCGGCCGGTCGGCAGCTGACGGTCGCCTCGGTGCGCTGGCACTCCGGGCAGCTGCTCGTGTCGTTCGCCGGGATCACGGACCGGACCTCGGCCGGGGAACTGACCGGCGGCTGGCTCGGCGTCGACACCAGCCAGCTGCCGGAGCTCGGCGACCCGGACGAGTTCCGCGATCACGAGCTGATCGGACTGTCCGTGCGCACCACCTCGGGCGACCCGGTCGGCGAGGTCGCCGACGTGCTGCACTACGGCCAGGACCTGCTCGTCGTGCGCCGCGACGGGCAGCCGGGCGGCGAGTGCCTGGTGCCGTTCGTGAAGGCGATCGTGCCCGAGGTCGACGTCCGCGGCGGTGTCCTCGTCATCGACCCGCCGCGCGGCCTACTCGACCCGGCAGAGGCCGAGGAATGACGCAGGCCCTGGCTCCACGCGGCCCATCGGCGGTGCCTGACGCGCAAACCACGGCTCGTTCTGGATAAAGAAAGAAACAGAAGCGCAGCGGACAGCGCCTCGGGCTCCCGGAGAAGAGGGTGAGGGCATGGGGCTTCGCATCGATATCGTCACGATCTTCCCCGAGTACTTCGCCGGGCCGCTCGGCGCGTCGCTGATCGGCAAGGCGGCGGCGCGGGGCGACCTCGAGTTCGGCGTTCATGACCTGCGGCGCTGGGCGAGGGATGTCCACCACACGGTCGATGACGTGCCGTTCGGCGGCGGGCCAGGGATGGTGATGAAGCCGGACGTCTGGGGCGACGCGCTGGACGAGATCATCACCGGCGGCGCCGCCCGGCTGGTGGTGCCGACGCCGAGCGGGCTGCCGTTCACCCAGGAAGTGGCCGCGCGGTACGCCGCATCGCAGCGGCTGGTCTTCGCCTGCGGGCGATACGAGGGCATCGACGGCCGGCTCGTCGAGGCGATGCGCGCCCGCATGCCGGTAGACGAGCTGAGCATCGGTGACTACGTGCTGGCGGGCGGCGAGGCGGCGGCGCTCGTCGTGATCGAGGCGGTGGCACGGCTGCGGCCCGGTGTCCTCGGCAACGCGTGTTCGGCGGGCGACGACTCGTTCGGCGGCGACGCGGCGAGTTCCATGCGCGGTCTGCTCGAGGGACCCGTCTACACCAGGCCGCGGGCCTGGCGGGGGCGTGAGGTGCCCGAGGTGCTGCTGTCCGGCAACCACGCCGCGATCAGCAGGTGGCGCCGCGACGAGGCCCTCCGCCGCACCGCCGCGCACCGCCCCGACCTCGTCGGCGCCCTGCGCGACCTGGACCGCCGTGACCGCCAGGTGCTGGCCGAGGCCGGTTATTTTTTTACCGAGGCCGGTCAGCCTGAGGCCGAAGCCAGCCACCCCGCGGCTGAGGCCGGCTACCCTGTGCCCGAGGACGGCCGCCGCGTGCCCGAGGCCGGCCCATTACCGGCTGCTTTCCGGTTAGTCTCGAAGATATGGCACACTGAAGTGCGCTGCCCTTTTACGGCATGCGGCTGGGCGAGGAAGCCAGATCCCAGCCGCGAGCCTACTTGCCGGGTGCCCGCCCACGACCACCACCGAGGAAACCGCTGTCATGCACACCGCGATCGCCGAAATCGAGCAGGCCCAGACCCGGTCTGACATCCCGGACTTCCGGCCCGGGGACACGTTGAAGGTCCATGTCCGGGTTACCGAGGGAAACCGCTCACGGATCCAGGTTTTCCAGGGCGTGGTGATCCGGCGTCAGGGCAGCGGGGCACGGGAGACGTTCACCGTACGCAAGGTCAGCTACGGCGTCGGGGTCGAGCGGACCTTCCCCGTCCACAGCCCGTCGATCGAGAAGATCGAGCCGGTGACCCGCGGCAAGGTGCGCAGGGCCAAGCTCTACTACCTCAGGGACCTGCGCGGCAAGGCGGCGCGCATCAAGGAGCGCCGCGACCAGACCGGCAGCTGACGGCGGGCAGGCGATGGACGAACCTTACGATTCGGAAAGGCTCGCTCCGCCGCCAATGCCGCAGTCCTATCCGGGTCCCGCGCCGCAGACCCGCCCGGTACCCGTGCAGCAGCCCCG
>JASHTQ010000564.1 GCA_030040475.1 Streptosporangiaceae bacterium | reverse complement strand
TCGCTGGCCAACATCATCGTCGGCGGCTTCGGCACCGGGGACACCGCGGTGCCGCTCGAGGCGGCCGCGGACGCGCAGATCCGCTCGATCGCCGCCGACGACGCGGCCATCCAGCTCGCGTATGCCAGCAAGGTGATCATCGTGCCCGGGTACGGCCTTGCCGCCGCGCAGGCCCAGCACGGCGTCGCCGAGCTGGCAAAGGTCCTCGAAGACCACGGCATCGAGGTCAGCTACGCGATCCACCCGGTCGCGGGCCGGATGCCCGGCCACATGAACGTGCTGCTCGCCGAGGCGAACGTGCCGTACCCGCAGCTCAAGGAGATGGACGAGATCAACCCGGAGTTCGCCCGCACCGACGTGGCCCTGGTCATCGGGGCCAACGACGTGACCAACCCGGCGGCCCGCCGGCCGGGCAACGAGATCTCCGGCATGCCGATCCTGGACGTGGACCAGGCCAAGTCGATCATCGTGATCAAGCGCTCGATGGGCCACGGCTACGCCGGCATCGACAACGAGCTGTACGCCGACCCCAAGACCAGCATGTACTTCGCCGACGCCAAGAAGGCCATGGCCGACCTGACCGCCGCGGTCAAGACCCTGGTGGGCTGATCTTCGGTCACACAAGCTGACCGCCCGGTCATCGCGTCGGGCCCGCCGGGTCTGTACGTCGTGTTCCTGCGCGCGATGGCCCGGGCGCGGTGTTACCGTCGAGGCATGGTTTATCCGATGACTGCGGCGCAAAGCCAACTGGCCGAGCTGGTCGCCGAGGCGCGGCAGAGCCATCGCCCCGTGACCATCAGCGAGCACGGAAAGCCGGTCGCCGCGCCGATCAACATCGACGACCTGGCTGACCTTGAGGATCGGGCGGCGCTGGCGGCGCACCTGGCGGACAAGGCGGCCGGGCGCACTGGGGTAAACCTCAATGATCTGGATGCCGCGCTCGACCGGATCGACGCAGAGACCTCGTTGTGAGCCTGACCGTCGTCTTGCGGGAGACGGCGCTTCGCAACCTAGCCAGCATTCGAGGCGAAGATAAGGATTTGTTCGTCCGGACGCGTCGGATCATCGCCTTACTAGGCGATCAGCCCTATCCGGAGGGCGCGGTCGCGTGGGTGCCAGCGGAGTCTTCAGGCTGCACGCGGGCGACATCCGGGTCTTGTATGAAGTCGACGAACGGGCGGCAACGGTTTCCATCATCAACATCGGAGTCGTCTCCTAAAGCCGACGCGACGTGGGTGTTGCGGGGGCGAGGCGGGGCGTAGGGTGCGGAAAAGGTGTTCCAAATGGGCAGAGACGAAGGGTGGGAGGCTCCCGTGGCCGAGCGCACCAAGATCATGCTGGATGAGTCGGAGATTCCGCGGCAGTGGTACAACGTGATCCCGGACCTGCCCGCGCCGCCGCCCCCGCCGCTGCATCCGGGGACCGGGCAGCCGGTGGGGCCGGAGGACCTGGCGCCGCTGTTCCCGATGGAGCTGATCAAGCAGGAAGTGGCCACCGACTCCTTTATCGACATCCCGGACGAGGTGCTCGACGTGTACCGGCTGTGGCGGCCGACGCCGCTGTACCGGGCGCGGCGGCTTGAGAAGGCGCTGAACACGCCGGCCAGGATCTACTACAAGTACGAGGGGGTCTCGCCGGCCGGGTCGCACAAGCCGAACACCGCGGTGCCGCAGGCGTACTACAACGCGGCGGAGGGGACCAAGCGGCTCACCACCGAGACCGGGGCCGGGCAGTGGGGCAGCGCGCTGGCGTTCGCCACCTCCCAGTTCGGCATCGACTGCGAGATCTGGATGGTCCGCGCCTCCTACGACCAGAAGCCGTACCGGCGCACGATGATGCAGACCTGGGGCGCGACCGTGCACCCGAGCCCGTCGCGCGCCACCACGGCGGGCGCGAAGATCCTCGCCGCGGACCCGGACTCGCCTGGCAGCCTGGGCATCGCGATCAGCGAGGCGGTCGAGGCGGCGGGCGGCAGCGCGGACACCCGGTACGCGCTCGGCAGCGTGCTCAACCACGTGCTGATGCACCAGACCGTGATCGGGCAGGAGGCGATCAGGCAGTTCGCGGCGGCCGGCGAGGACATGCCCGACCTCATCGTGGGGTGCACCGGCGGCGGGTCCAACTTCGCCGGGCTGTTCCTGCCGTTCCTGCGGGAGAAGCTGGCCGGGCGGGCCAACCCGACGTTCCGCGCGGTCGAGCCGTCGGCCTGCCCGTCGTTCACCCGCGGGGTGTACGCGTACGACTTCGGCGACACGGCGGGGTTCACGCCGCTGCTGAAGATGCACACGCTGGGGCACGAGTTCATCCCGGACCCGGTGCACGCCGGCGGGCTGCGCTACCACGGCATGTCGCCGCTGCTCTCGCACATGTACGAGCTCGGCATGTTCGAGGCGGTGGCCAAGCCGCAGCGGGAGTGCTTCGCCGCGGCCGTCCTGTTCGCGCGGACCGAGGGGATCATCCCGGCGCCCGAGCCGACGCACGCGCTCGCCGCGGCGATCGAGGAAGCGAAGCAGTGCGCGGAGTCCGGTGAGCCGAAGGTGATCCTGACCGCACTGTGCGGCCACGGGCACTTCGACATGGTCGCGTACGAGAAGTACCTGTCCGGCGAGATGACCGACTTCGAGCTGCCGCAGGAGCGGATCGACGCCGCGATAGCGGGCCTGCCCGCGGTCGGCTGACCGGGCCGGGCGTAGTGGAACCCGGGTTTCATGCCGCTGGACGGTGGTGGAACCCGGGTTTCATGACGGGGTAGGACGAGCGGGCGCGGGAGAGATACCACGGCCCGTTCGGTATGGATTTAGAAATTACGGCGGGATCTGACGGCGGCGGCGAGGCCGTTCAGTACGGCGGTGGTGGTCTTGATGTCCATGCACGCGTCCGTGACGCTCTGGCCGTAGCGGAGCGTGGCCGGCGGGCCGGGCTCCTGCCTGCCCTCGCGCAGGAAGCTCTCCAGCATCACGCCGGTCAGGCCGTGCTCGCCGGCCGCCACCTGGTCGGCGATGGCCGCAGCCACCAGCGGCTGGCGGCGGTGGTCCTTGTCGCTGTTGCCGTGGCTCGCGTCGACCATGAGGCGTCGGGGCAGGCCGGCCGATTCCACCAGGTCCAGCGCCTTGGCGACGTGGCTGGGCTCGTAGTTCGGGCCCGCGCGGCCGCCGCGGAGGATCACATGGGTGTCCGGGTTGCCGGCCGTGGTGACGACCGCGGCGGCGCCGAACGGGGTGACGCCGAAGAACGTGTGCGCGGCGGCCGACGCGCGGCACGCGTCCACCGCCACCTGGATGTCGCCGTCGGTGCCGTTCTTGAACCCGACCGGCATCGACAGGCCGGAGGCGAGCTGGCGGTGCACCTGGCTCTCGGTGGTCCGCGCGCCGATCGCGCCCCAGGTCACCGTGTCGGCGATGTACTGCGGCGTGATCGGGTCCAGCCACTCGCAGCCGACCGGCAGGTCCAGGTCCACGATGTCGAGGAGCAGCCGGCGGGCGGTGCGCAGGCCGCGGTGCACGTCGTGGCCGCCGTCCATGCCGGGGTCGTTGATCAGGCCCTTCCAGCCGGTCACGGTTCTGGGCTTCTCGAAGTAGACGCGCATCACGATCAGCAGGTCGGTGCGTGTCTTGCTTTGATGCTCGGCTAGGCGGCGGGCGTAGTCCAGGGCGGCCTTGGGGTCGTGGACCGAGCACGGGCCCGCGATGACGAGCAGCCGGTCGTCGTCGCCGTCGAGGACGGCGCGGACCTCGGCGCGGGTGCGCTCGACCGTCGCCGCGGCCTGCTCGCTTAGCGGGAGTTCGTCGAGCAGCGCCGCGGGAGACAGCAGCGGCTCGTAGCCGAGGATGTGGGTGTCACTTGTGCCCGGCATCGGGCGCGTCTCCTTCCCCGGGCGGAATGTGCGGTACCGCCGCGACACGCGATGCTACACCAGGCTACGGCGCGGGCTTATGTGCTTTTCCGGCGGGGCCGGGCGAGTCGGGGCCGGGTTCTGGCTCAGCCACGATCCGGTTACCGCGTACCGACGAGGCCGCGGGCCGGTTGCCTGGCGTCGTCGAGGTCCGCTGCGGCGGTCGGTGCTGGGGCGCGAAGGCGAAGCGGGGTCCGGACGCGGACAAGATCGCGGCGGACGGGGTGGTGGACCAGAGGGCCTCGATGTCGGCGGCGATGCTCGCGGTGAGGCGGGAGACGTCCTCGGCGGCCGAGTCGTGCAGCGCCTCGGCCACGATCAGGGCCGCGGTGGTGGAGTCACGGACCGCGGACAGGCCGCTCTGGCGGTTCGTCCAGCGCCGGGCGTGCGCGCGTCCGGCCTCGTCCGCGAAGATCACCTCTTTGTAGGCGGGGTGCTCGAGCTCGCCGGCGAACGTGAGGTACTCCTCGGCGCCGGTCGCGTACCGCACCTCGATCCCGCCGGTGATCATCGACACGTCCAGCGCGGCGACCGGGATGGCGAAGGCCAGCGAGACGGCGTTGCACAGGTCCACAAGCGGGTGCAGCAGCGGCAGGCTGCCCTCCTTGCGGAACCGCCGCAGCAGCGCCTCAGAAGCGCAGCGGTACTGGGTCGGCTTGAGCCCCATCCTGGTGAAGGCGCGGCGCCAGGCCTGGATCTCGGGCAACTCGCTTTCTGCCGACTCCGCGAGCCGCGACTTCGCCACGGCGGCATAGCCGTCGGCACGGGAGCCTGCCGGAACGTCGGGGGTGATTCCCTCGACGTACATGACTCCCGGGACCAGCGCGGGGAAGTCACGCCAGAGTTCGCCGGAGTGCTGGAAGTGCATGTGTCCCTCCTCGGCTAGCTGCCCGGTCGGGTCCCTGGCCGGCTGCTTGGCCGGCTTCCGCGCAGGCCGATGGCCAGGCCGGCGGCGACAACGAGGATGCCGACCCACACCAGCGGCCGGGGAGCCGGGCCGCCGAGGATCACCCCGGCGACCGCGGCGGCGACCGGCGCGATGCCGGTGAGCAAGCCGGCCCGGCTGGCCCCAAGGCGGGTCACACTGGAATACCACATGACGAACGCGGCCGCGGTGACGGCCACCGCGAGATAACCGACCGCGAGCCAGTCCGGCCGGCTGAGGTGCGCGGCGGCAGCGGGGCCTTCCCTGGTCAGCCCCAGTACGGCGAAGATCACCGCCGCGAGCCAGGTGGTGTGCACCGACACGCCCCACGGGCCATGGCGGCCGAGCACCGGCAGGGCCAGCAGGGTGAACCCCGCCTCGCTGGCCAAGACCACGGCGGCCCACATCAGGCCGATCGCGCTGGCCCTGCCGCCACCCTGCACCACGGTCGCGCCGACGGTGACCACCACCGCGGCGCCGAGCAGGGACGGACGCGGTCGTGAGCCCTCAAGCAGCGGCCCTATGACGGCGAGCAGCGCCGGGACGCAGGCGATCGCGACGCCGAGAACCGCAGGTTCTGCGTACCGGGACCCGTCGACAAGCGCGACGTTGAACAGCACGAGGCCGGCCCCCGCGACCCCGAGCAGCCAGAGCCATTCCGTGCCACGCGGCCAGGCCAGCCGCCTGCCGGTCAGCCTTGCCGCGGCGAGCAAGATCAGGCAGGCCACGGCGTACCGCAGTGCCTCGGCCGTGAACACCGGCGCGCGCAGTAGCACCGCGGAGACCGCCACGCTGCCGCCCACGCAGACCATCGCCCCGGCACCGGTCGCCACGCCGAACGGTGATCCGCCGCGCGCCTCGGGCACCGCTCCCGGGGCTTCGGCGGGCAGGACGGCGGCCGGGGCGGCGGGCGGGAAGGCGGGTGAGAAGGCGGGTGAGAAGGCGGGCGGGGTGACGGTGGCTTCGACGGGCGGAAGGCCCGGGAGGGGGCGGTTTAGGACGTCGATCGCGTCGGGAGCAGGTAGCGGTGGCATGGAGCCACCTTACGGATCCGATGGTCCTGCTAACAGGGCCAATCAGGCTCATTTATAGTGGACCAATGACCCTTGGACCGGGAACGACCGTGATTTACAGGGCGTGGATGTCCCCGCCATGTACCCCTATGTGCCTGGTAGGGGCATGGGTGTGGCTCTTTTGGAGTGAGTGTCATGCGGCGAGTCCGAGGTCGCTGGCGTAGCGGCTGAGGTGGTTGCGGTGGTGTTCTTGCTGGATGTGCCAGGCCCAGTAGGCGGGCAGGTCGCCGCTGGCGTCGAGGGCGCGGAGCGAGAGGATGGCCTGGGCTCCGGGCAGGCCCCAGCGGGCGCCAGTGATGCCCAT
>JASHTQ010000067.1 GCA_030040475.1 Streptosporangiaceae bacterium | reverse complement strand
ACCGTCGCCCACGGCGGGTCGATCCTGTACGTCGGCACCAAGAAGCAGGCCCAGGAGGCGATCGCCGAGCAGGCCCGCCGGGTCGGGATGCCGTTCGTCAACCAGCGCTGGCTGGGCGGCATGCTGACCAACTTCTCCACCGTGTACAAGCGCCTGCAGCGGCTCAAGGAGCTCGAGGAGATCGACTTCAACGACGTCGCGGGCTCCGGCATGACCAAGAAGGAGCTGCTGCACCTGCGGCGCGAGCACGACAAGCTGGACCGGACGCTGGGCGGGATCAGGGACATGGCCCGGGTGCCGAGCGCGATCTGGGTGGTGGACACCAAGAAGGAGCACATCGCCGTCAACGAGGCGCGCAAGCTGGGCATCCCGGTCGTCGCGATCCTCGACACCAACTGCGACCCCGACGAGGTCAACTACCCGATCCCGGGCAACGACGACGCGATCCGCAGCGTCGCGCTGCTGACCAGGGTCGTCGCCGACGCGGTCGCGGAAGGCCTGATAGCAAGAGCGGGCGCGTCCGCCACCGACGAGAAGCCCACAGGAAACCAGCTGGGCACCGAGGAGCCGCTGGCCGAGTGGGAGCGCGAGCTGCTCGTGGGCACCGGGAACCCGACCGCCGCCGCCACCACCCTCGAGGCCGCCGACGAGGTGGAACTTTCCGAGCAAGCACCCGAACACGCGGCCGACGCGGAGGTCCCGGTTGACTCGCAGCAGGTAAATGCGGCTGCGGTCGAAGGCGCCGCCGACGCCGAGATCGGTGCCGAATCCGCGATCACCAGCGACGACGCCGCCGCGGGAGACGAGGCCGACGACCTGACCGGCATCGCCGACGCGGCCGCCGAGACCGAATAAAAGACGAGAGACGAGGACATGGCGAATTTTTCTGCCGCTGACGTCAAGCGGCTTCGCGACCAGACCGGCGCCGGCATGATGGACTGCAAGAACGCGCTCGCCGAGGCCGAAGGCGACCTCGAGGCCGCGATCGAGCTGCTCCGGCTCAAGGGCGTCAAGGACGCGGGCAAGCGCGCCGCCCGCACCGCGGCCAACGGCCTGGTGACGGCGGAGCTCGACGGCACGACGGCCGGAGTGCTTGTCGAGCTGAACTGCGAAACCGACTTCGTCGCCAAGACCCCCCTGTTCCAGCAGGTGGCCGGCGAGATCGCGAAGGCAGCGAGCGAAGCAAAGGCCGCCGACCGGCTGACCTTGCTGACCACGCAGGCCAGGCCGGGCGTCACCGTCCAGCAGCTGATCGAGGAGGCCGGCGCCAGCCTCAAGGAGAAGCTGGAGCTCGGCAGGTACGCCCGCTTCGAGGGCGGGTACGTAACCAGCTACCTGCACCGCAGCGACGCGGCGCTGCCGCCGACGATCGGCGTTCTCGTCCAGATCGACACTGCCGACGCCGAGGTCGCCACGGACCTCGCCCAGCAGGTCGCCGCCATGCGCCCGCTGTACACCAACCGCGATGACGTCCCCGCCGACGTGGTGGACAAGGAGCGCCGGATCGCGGAGCAGATCACCCGCGAGGAGGGCAAGCCGGAGCAGGCCATCCCGAAGATCGTGGAGGGCAGGCTGAACGCCTTCTTCAAGGACGTCGTGCTGACCGAGCAGGCGTTCGTCAAGGACCAGAAGACCACGATCAAGCAGCTGCTGGCCAGCAACAAGGTCGGCGTCACCGCCTTCGCCAGGTTCCAGGTCGGCCAGGCCTGATGCCGGATCCCGGGCAAGGGGAACCAGGAACCGGACCAGGAACCGTCCACCCGAGCTGGCGCCGGGTGGTGCTGAAGCTGTCCGGCGGGTTGTTCGCGGGCAACGAGCCCCTGGGCATCTCGCCGGACGTGGTGGCCCACATAGCGGCGGAGATCATCGCGGCGGTCAGGGACGGAGTCCAGGTCGCCGCGGTGGTCGGCGGTGGGAACATGTTCCGCGGCGCGGCCCTGGCCGAACGCGGCATCGACCGCGCCCGCGCCGACTACATGGGCATGCTCAGCACCGTCATCAACTGCCTGGCCCTGCAGGACGTGCTGGAGAAACGCGGCATCGAGACCCGGGTGCAGACCGCGATCACGATGGGCCAGGTGGCGGAGCCGTACATCCCGCGCCGGGCGATCAGGCACCTGGAAAAGGGCCGGGTGGTGATCTTCGGAGCCGGCCTCGGGGCGCCGTACTTCTCGACCGACACCGCCGCCGCGCAGCGCGCCCTGGAGATCGGCGCCGACGCGGTGCTGAAGGGCACCAAGGTGGACGGCGTCTACGACGCAGACCCGCACACCACCCCCGACGCGGTCCGCTTCGACCGGCTGGACTACACCGAGTACCTCAGCCGCGGCCTGAAGGTGATGGACACCACGGCGGTGAGCCTGTGCATGGACAACAAGATGCCGATCGTGGTGTTCGCCCTGATGGGCGAGGGAAACGTGGTCCGGGCCATCCGCGGCGAGAAGGTCGGCACGCTGGTCTGCCACATCGTCTCAGGCAGCCAGAACGGCGAGCGTCCGTAAGGAGCGTAAAGAGCGAGGACGGGCCAAGGCGGCTAAGCTCACTTAGGCAGCGCGAGCACAACGGAGCCGAACAATGATCGATGACACACTCCTCGAAGCCGAGGAGAAGATGGAAAAGGCCGTCCAGGTCGCCAAGGAAGAGTTCAGCGTCATCCGTACCGGCCGTGCGCACCCGGGCATGTTCAGCAAGATCACGGTCGACTACTACGGCACGCAGACCCCGGTGAACCAGCTTGCCTCCTTCCACGT
>JASHTQ010000563.1 GCA_030040475.1 Streptosporangiaceae bacterium | reverse complement strand
GCGGGCGGGGCGAGCGGGCCCGGCGGGGCCGACGGGGCCTGGGGCGGGGTGAACGGCGGGGTCGCCGAGCCGGAGGAGGACCCGCCCGCTGCCGCGGCGGGCTCGGACCACCACGGCGAGCCCGCGGCCGGTCCGGGCGAAGGGACCGGCTCGATCGGCTCGACCGGGGTCGGGGGTCCCGCCGGGGCCGGCGTGCTGGGTACCTGGGGCACGGGCGGCGCGGCGCGCATCGTGCCGACGTTGAGCCCGGCCGGGGCCGTCTCGGGCGCGCAGCGCAGCACCGGCCCGTCGTCCGGATTGCCGAGGTGCACCACGCACTCGCCGCTGATTCCTACCCGGTCGACCTTCTGCTGCCCGAGGAACGTCCCGTTGGTGCTGCCGCCGTCCTCGAAGACCCACTTGCCCCCGGCTACCTTGAGCACCCCGTGATGCCAGGAGACGCGCGAGTCGTCCACGAAGATGTCGGACTTGGGATCCCGGCCGACGCGGTAGACCGTTCCAGGCTGCAGCGTGTGCTCCGAGCGCTGGGTCCGCACCACCAGGGTGGATACGGCGGATCCAGCGGGCTGCCCGGCGGCGTTGAACGCCGGGGATCCAGCGCCGGCGGGCGGGCCGGCCTGGGCAAGCCCCGCATGTGCCGGCCCGGCCGGAGCGTACCCGGCGGGGGTCGGCGCCGGCTGCGACGGCTGCCGGTCAGACCAGTCGAAACGCTCGGATGACATGTCTGAAGTGTAGGGCCGCCGACCGGAAACGGGAATCGGGTGAACCATTCCCGTTGGGGCCGTGTTTTGGCATATTGAGTGGCGGACACCCTTGATACTGGAACGTCCGCTTACTTCGTCTGACGCGCCTGGCGTCCTTACGCTAGGTGGCAACCCTAGGCCACACGTAAGCCCTGCGCCAAGTGTGACTTAACGTTAGCTGGCATTACTGAGTGACACTGCGGGGTGGGAAGATGATCGTCCTGGATGCGAATCGTGACGAGGTGGCGGCGGGGGCCCGCCCGGAAGCAGGTGCGCCATGAGTTCGGATTCGACGCGACCCTCCCCGGACTGGTGGCAGCAGCCAGGACCGCAGGACTCCCAGGACACCCCCGAGGGAAACCAGGGACAGCAGGGACAGCAGGGCTCCCCGCCGCGGTATCAGGGACAGCAGAACCCGGCCCAGGGGTACCAGGGATCCCAGGAGCCGGCCACGAACGTGTACCGGGCGGGATACCCCGTGCCGCCGCCGCCCAATTACCAGGCCAGTCAGGGATCACAGGGCTCGCAGGGATCGCAGGGCTCGCCGCCGCAGTACCTGGGGCAGCAGAACCAGCCTCCCCAGTACCAGGGCCAGCAGTATCAGGGCCAGCAGTATCAGGGCCAGCAGGACCGGCCGCCGTACTACGGCGGGTCGCAGGACCAGCCGGCGTTCTACGGCGGGCCGCAGGGCGAGACCCCGGTGTACCAGGGGTCGCCGCAGTATCAGGGCGGGCCGGTGGTCCGCAGGCGGCGCAGGAGATGGCCGATCATTACCCTGATCGTGATCGTGGTGCTGCTCGTGGTGGCCGACCGGGCCGGCGCCGCCATCACCGAGAACGCGATCTCCAGCCAGATCCAGTCGAACCTCGACCTGTCCGGCAAGCCGCACGTGACCATCGAGGGAATCCCGTTCCTGACCCAGCTGGCCGCCCGCGACTTCAAGACGGTCGACATCAACGGGACCGACGAGACGACCGGGCCGCTCGAGATCGCCAAGCTGACCGCGACGCTGCACGGGATGCACCTGCTCAGC
This sequence comes from Streptosporangiaceae bacterium, assembly GCA_030040475.1. The sequence goes on along the minus strand of JASHTQ010000563.1, from coordinate 3,598 downwards.
CTCAACAGCGCGCGGATCGACCAGTTCAACGCGATGGCGGTGGTCACCTTCACCGGGCTGGCGAACGCCGGCGGCATACCGCAGGGGATCACGCTGTCCGCGGGCCCGAACAACACGATCAACGCGAACGTCAACATCCTGGGCTTTAACAGCACCGCCACCGCGCAGGTCACCCGGACCGGGCCGAACACGGTCAATATCAAGATCACCAACTTCGGCGGGCTGCCGTCCTCGGTCCTTGGCTCGCTGGTGAACTTCACGATCACGTTGCCCAAGCTGCCGGCCGGCGTGTCGATCGGGAGCATCAGCGTCACCCAGCAGGGCCTGTCGATCTCCGCCAGCGGCAAGAACGTCACGCTGTCCCAATAGGTAACAGCCAGATGTAGATGTAGCCACCAGGCGGCCTGTCGTGATGAACTAGTGACTGCTGAGCGTTACATTAGATATACGGACAGTAGTCACGGGGGATCGTGGAGGCCAAATGTCCGGTGCGCCCTTCACTGTCGCAGGCACTCGGGAACGGGTGAGCGCGGCAGGTATGACGCCCACGGCCGCTACCCGCACCTTCGCCAGGCGGGCCGACGAGGTCCCGATCGCCCGGCAGTTCATCAGGGACGTCCTGGCCGACCATCCAGCCTCGTTCGATGCCGAGCTGCTCACCTGCGAGCTCGTCACCAACGCGGTCCAGCACGCAACCGGAGCCGCCGGCGTGACCGTCGCCGTCCGGCAGCGCGGCTCGGTCGTGCACGTCGATGTCATCGATGACGGCCGGGCCGGCCTGCCGCTGTGGCGCGAGGCCAGCGGGCACGACGAGGACGGACGCGGGTTCCAGCTGGTCAACGAGATCGCGAACCGCTGGGGCTTCCTCCGCGAGCACGCGGGCACCTGCGTCTGGTTCGAGATCTCGCCGTTAATCCGGCGCCCCGGGCCGGCCGCGGCCGATAGGCTCGCGCGTGATGCCGAAACCCTGCGTGTTCTGCGCCATCATCAGCGGCGATGCGCCCGCCGTGATCGTGTGGGAGACTGAGCGGCTGCTCGCCTTCCTCGACCACCGCCCGCTGTTTCGCGGCCACACGCTGCTGGTGCCGAAGGCGCACGTCGTGCTGCTGAGCGACCTGCGCGCCGACCTGGTGCCCGAGTTCTTCACCGCGGCCCAGCGGCTCGAGCGCGGCATCGAGGACGGCCTCGGCGCCGACGGCTCGATGATCCTGGTCAACAACGTGGTCAGCCAGTCGGTCCCGCACCTGCACCTGCACGTGATCCCGCGGAACCACGGAGACGGCCTACGGTTCTGGCTCGGCCCCAGGCACCCGTACGACGCCGAGCACCCGGCCGAGGCCTACGCGGAGAAGATCCGCGCCGCGCTCCCGCCCGAGTGACGCGGGTCAAGCCCGCCGCGTCCCGCCTCGTCCCGCCGCGTCCCGCCGCGGCTGCGCGGATCTGGTGCCGGTGTGGCGCTCGGTGCCTGTGGTGCAGTCGGGGCACTCGGGTGGCGGCACCTGGGGTAATGAAACCCCGCTTCCAGTACCTTCTGAGGTCCTGGAAGCGGGGTTTCATTCCGCGGCGGGGGGCGGGGGGCGGGGGGGCGGTGCTAGCGATCGTTCGGGAGAAAGGGGGGTTTTGTTGGGCAGGGCGGATACGGTGGGAGGGCAGGGTGCCCCGCAGAGGCCGAGCAGGGAGATTCGCCTATGCCCGCCGAATTTGCCGGTCCCAATGGGTTCGCGCGCGAGCTGTTTGACGGGCTGCCCGACCGGTATGACCGGCTCGCGGAGCTGCTGTCGTTCGGGCAGAACGGGCGGTGGCGGGCGGCGATGGTGGGGCGGGTGCTCCCGGCCGACGGGGTGGTGCTCGACGTGGCGTCGGGGACCGCGGGGGTGGCGCTGCAGCTGGCGGCGCGGGGGGCGGCCAGGGTCGTGGGGGTGGACCTGACCGAGGCGATGCTGCGGGAGGGGCGCCGGCGGGTCGCGGCGGCGGGGCGTGAGGGCAGGGTCCGGCTGGTGGCGGGGAAGGCCGAGCAGCTGCCGTTTCCCGACGCCAGCTTCGACGCGCTGACGTTCACCTACCTGCTGCGGTACGTGCGGGACCCGCAGGCCACGCTGGCCGAGCTGGCCCGGGTGCTCAGGCCGGGCGGGGTCATGGCCAGCCTGGAGTTCTGCGTGCCGACCGGGATCGTGTGGCGGCCGGCCTGGTGGGCGTACACCAGGGTGGCGCTGCCGGCCGGCGGGCTGCTGTTCGGCGGGCGGGACTGGCTGCGGGTGGGGCGCTTCCTCGGGCCGAACATCTCCGGCCACTACCGCAGGTACCCGGTCGACTGGACGGTCCGGGCCTGGGAGCAGGCGGGCATGGCCGACGTGGGCGCCCGCGTGATGAGCCTCGGCGGCGGGCTGGTGATGTGGGGTACTCGCCAGGGGGGTACGGGGGGACGGGGAGGCCCCCCGTGAGTGGGGGGGTCACCGGGGGGGTCATCCCCCCGGGGGAGATACCGCCGGCCTATTACGCGGCGCGGCCTGGGGGGTGGCGGGACTGGTGGACGCTGCTGCATCCGCCGTATACGGCCTGGCACCTGTCGTACGCGGTGATCGGGGCCGCGCTCGCGCCGCGGGTGCAGACGAGCCGGCTGATCGCGACCGTGCTCGCGTTCTTCCTCGCGGTGGGGCTGGCCGCGCACGCGCTTGACGAGCTGCGCGGCAGGCCGCTGCGGACCAGGATCCCTTCGGCGGCGCTGGTCACCGTGGTGGTCGCGGGGCTGGCAGGCGCGCTCGCGCTCGGCGTGGCCGGGGTGGCGCGGGTCGGCTGGACGCTGATCCCGTTCATGGTCGCCGGGCCCGCCCTGGTGATCGCGTATAACGCGGAGCTGTTCGGCGGGGTGATGCACAACGGCTCGGGGTTCGCCGCCGCGTGGGGCGCGTTCCCCGTGCTGACCGGGTACGTGGCGCAGGCGGGCTCGCTGGCGGTCGCCCCGGTGCTCGCCGCGGGCGGCGCGTTCGCCCTTTCGGCCGCTCAGCGGCGGCTGAGCACCCCGGCCCGCAACGTCAGGCGGCGGGCGGTGCGGGTCGACGGCAGCATTACTTATGCCGACGGGCGAACGGTGCCGATTACCGCCGACGCGCTCATCCGGCCGCTTGAGCAGGCACTCCGTGCCGCCTCCTGGGCGATCGTGCTGCTGGCGGCGGCGCTGGCGGTGTCACGCCTCACCTAGATGCTCGAGTCACATCAGTCACATTACTTCACTCAGATTCCGTCATTACGGCATTAAATGGATCATTTACGGATAAAGGTGAGTCATCGGAACTCCTGTCTGAACACGCCGTCCGTGGCCCATAATTGACAACGAGCAGCCGGCGATGCCATCAGGAGACCGCACGTGACATCCGGCATGAAGGCGAAGGACAGTGCTCTGGGAACCGGTGTTCCCGGCGGCGGTGTCCCGTCCAAGCGTGCCCAGGCACCCGCGAGTCCAGCAGTAGCCGCCAACGGGACCGGGGCCAGCCACGCCGCCGAGGACGCCGTGGACCCCGTCGACACCCAGGATGCCCGAATCCAAGAGGAAGAGCCGCTGGCCGCGGAATCCGGCGCGCCCGTGCTGGCCGGACCCGTG
>JASHTQ010000066.1 GCA_030040475.1 Streptosporangiaceae bacterium | reverse complement strand
CGCGCCATCCGGCGGCCACGACCTGTCCGCTGGCGGGGACGTCCTGGACCGGGTGGCCGGCTGCGCGCGGGACGCGCTGCTCCTTCACGGCTGCCATCCCGATACCGCCATCGAGCTGCTGAACGTCTCGGAAAACGCGACCTACCTGGTGTCGGACCCGGCGGCCGGCCCCTCCGTGCTGCGCGTGCACCGGCTGGGCTACCACACCGAGCAGGAGATCGCCTCCGAGCTGGCCTGGATGGACGCGCTGCGCGCGGAAGCCGGGGTCCGGACGCCAAAGGTGCTGCCCGCGGCCGACGGGCGGCGCGTGGTCACGGTGGCCGAACGCCGCACCGGCGCCTCCCGCCACTGCGTACGCTTCGAGTTCCTGCCCGGCACCGAGCCGGGCACCGAGCTGGCCACCGGGGCAGAAGGCGCCGAGCTGACGAACGCGCACTTCGCCGAGCTTGGCGAGATCACCGCCCGGATGCACGCGCACGCGCGGAGCTGGCAGCGGCCCGCCTGGTTCAACCGGTTCCACTGGGACTACCAGGCGGCCTTCGGCGCGCAGGCCAGGTGGGGCCGCTGGCAGGACGGCGTCGGCGTAGGCCCGTCCGAACGCGCCGTGCTCACCAGGCTGGACGACACCCTCCGCGCGAGGCTGAAAGCCTTCGGCCAGGCTCCGGAACGTTACGGGCTCGTGCACGCCGACACCAGGCTCGCTAACCTGCTGGTGCACGACGGAGCGGTCAGCGTCATCGACTTCGACGACTCGGGGTTCGGCTGGTTCCTCTACGATCTCGGCACCACGGTGAGCTTCTTCGAGCACGCACCCGAGGTGCCCGCCCTGGTGGACAGCTGGCTGACCGGGTACCGGCGGGCGGGCAGCCTGACAGCCGCCGACGAGGCGGAGATCTGGACGTTCATCATGTTCCGGCGGCTGCTCCTGCTGGCATGGATCGGCTCGCACCAGGGCGTGGACATCGCCGTCGAGCTCGGCGCCGGGTACACCGCCGGCAGCTGCGACCTCGCGGAGTCATACCTCAGCAGACACTGAAGGGCAGGGAGCGCCATGTTCACCTCGATCGCAGGCCGCGCCGTGGTGGTCACAGGCGGCACGCGCGGCATCGGCAAGGGCATCGCCGCCGTGTTCGCCCGCAGCGGGGCGCGCGTGCTGATCACCGGCAGGGACTCCGATGTCGCCAGGGCCGCCGCGCGGGAGCTGAACGCCCAGGCGCTGGAACCGCACGGCGAGGTCTCGTTCGTGCAGGCCGACGTGGCCAGCCGGGAGGACTGCAGGCGGGTAGCCGCGGTCGCGCAGGAGCGCCTCGGCGGCATCGACGTGCTGTGCGCGAACGCGGGGATCTTCCCCGACGCCAGGCTCGTCGACATGACAGAGGAGGACCTGGACCTGGTCCTCGGCACCAACCTGAAGGGCACCGTGCTGACCGTCCAGGCATGCATCCCGGCCCTGGCGCGCTCGGGCCGCGGCCGGGTCATCCTCACCTCGTCGATCACCGGGCCGATCACCGGCTTTCCCGGCTGGACGCACTACGGCGCGAGCAAGGCCGGCCAGCTCGGGTTCATGCGGACGGCCGCGATCGAGCTGGCGCCGAGCGGCATAACGGTCAACGCCGTGCTGCCGGGCAACATCGCCACCGAGGGGCTCGCCGACCTCGGCGAGGACTACGCGGCGGGGATGACCGCCGCGATCCCGCTGCGCCGCCTGGGCACCGTCGACGAGATCGGCTACGCCGCCCTGTTCTTCGCCACCGACGAGGCGGCGTACATCACCGGCCAGACGATCGTGGTGGACGGCGGCCAGGTGCTGCCCGAGTCGCCCGAGGCCATGGCGGGAATCTGATGAGCGCGGGCACGGCGGCGGGAAGACGGACGCCGGAGGAGGTCAGGCGGGCGCTGGCCGAGCGGATCGGCAGCGGCGGGCTGCGCCCCGGGCAGCGCCTGGGCGCCGAGCGCGCGCTCGCCGCGGACCTCGGGGTCAGCCGGGCCACGCTCCGCCAGGCACTCGCGGTCCTCGAGCAGGTCGGCATGGTCCGCCGGGTCCCCGGCCGAGGCGGCGGGACGTTCGTCGCCAAGGGCAAGATCGAGCGCGACCTGTCCAGGATCGTCGGGGTACCCGCGCTGCTGCGCAGCCAGGGCGTGGTGGCGGGAACGCGCGTGCTGTCCGCCCGGCTGGCCCAGGCGGACGACGTGACCGCGCAGGCGCTGCGGACCCGCCCCGGCGAGCTCGTGGTCGACCTGGTCCGGATCCGGCTCGCGGACGGAAGCCCGTTTTCCCTCGAGCACGCCAGGCTGCCGGCCAAGCGCTTCCCCGGGCTGCTCGAGCTGCCGCTCGGCGGGTCGGTCTACGAGCTGATCGAGGAGCACTTCGCCACCGGGCCCGCCCAGGCCACCGAACGCATCGAGGTCATCCTCGCCTCCGCCGACGAGGCGGCCATCCTCGACGTCGAGCCGGGCGCGCCGCTGATGGCGATCACGAGGACGGCCGCGGACGCCGAAGGCGAGCCGATCGAGTACTCCCGCGACCTGTTCCGCGCCGACCGCACCCGCATCGTCGTGCGCACCGAGTCCGGCGGCGCCCGCGCCGTCCCCGGCCGGGCCCGCGTGGTCGAACTCCGAGCGCAGGCCGCGGGATGACCGGGCAAGAACCCGTGGGCCGGATCCGGTTCATGGACAAGCAGCGGGTCAACCTCGACGGCTTTGCTGCCGAGAACCCCGAGCTCGGCCTGATCGCGCTGCGCTCGCCGCACGACCCGGAGCCCAGCCTGGTGATCGAGGACGGCCGGGTGACCGAGCTGGACGGGACCGCCGAGGCGGACTTCGACTCGATCGACACCTTCATCGCCAGGCACGGCCTCGACCTGACCGTGGCAAAGGAGGCGATGGGCCTTTCCGACGTCGCGTTCGCCCGGATGCTGGCCGATCCCGCCGTGCCCCGGCGCGAGATCGTCGCTCTGAGCGCCGGCGCCACCCCGGCCAAGCTGACCCGGGTGCTCGCCCTGCTGCGCCCGCCCGAGCTGATGATGGCCATGACCAAGCTGCGGGCCAGGCGCACGCCGAGCAACCAGGCCCACGTCACCAACCGGCTGGATGACCCGCTGCTGCTCGCGGCCGACGCGGCGACCGCGGCGGCGTTCGGCTTCCGCGAGATCGAGACCACCGTGCCCGTCCTCGCCGACGCGCCGAGCAACGCGGTGGCCTGCCTGATCGGCGCGGCCTTCGGTGCCGACGGCGTGCTCATCCAGTGCTCGGTCGAGGAGGCGCTCGAGCTCGAGCTCGGCATGCGCGGCCTGACCTCCTACGCCGAGACCGTCTCCCTGTACGGCACCGAGCAGGTGTTCACGGACGGCGACGACACCCCCTGGTCCAAGGCCTTCCTCAGCTCCGCCTACGCCTCCCGCGGGATGAAGATGCGGGTCTCCTCCGGGGCCGGCGCCGAGGTGCTGATGGCGGGCGCCCAGCGCCGGTCGATGCTCTACCTCGAGGCCCGGTGCGTCGCGCTGGCCAGGGCGATCGGCGCCCAGGGCGTGCAGAACGGCGGCATCGACGGCGCCAGCGTCGCCGCCGCCGTTCCGTCCGGGCTGCGCGAGCTGATGTCCGAGAACGTCATGGTCATGATGCGCAACCTGGAGTCCTGCTCGGGGAACGACGCGCTGATGAGCGAGTCGGACATGCGCCGCACCTCGCGCACGCTGCCGATCGTGCTGGCGGGCTCGGACTTCGCGTTCAGCGGGTTCGGCTCGATCCAGCGCTACGACAACATGTTCGGCCCGAGCAACTTCAACGCCGAGGACATCGACGACTTCCTCGCCATGCAGCGGGACTGGGGCATCGACGGCGGCCTGCGGACCGTCGCCCCGGCCAGGATCGGCGAGCTGCGCCGGGAGGCCGCCCAGGCCTGCCGCGCCGTCTACGCCCACCTCGGTCTCGCCGACTTCACCGACGCGCACGTGGAGCTCGCGGTGGACGCGGCCGGCTCCAAGGATCTCGGTGAGACCGACACCCTCGCCGTCCTGGCTGCCGCCCATGCCATCCGCCAGCGCGGGCTGACGGTGGTGGACATCGTGGCCGCCCTCGACGAATGCGGCTACTTCGATATAGCAGAACGAACGGTGGCCTTTGTCCGGGCCAGGCTGTCTGGTGACTACTTGCAGACGTCCGCCATCTTTGACGAGCGGCTCCAGGTATTGTCCCTGGTCACCGACCCGAACGACTACGCGGGCCCGGGCACGGGCTACCAGCCTTCCGCCGAGCGCCAGCGTGAGATCGACGCCATCAGGCAGGTCCGCGGGGTGGCCGAGCTCCGGGCGCAGCAGGCACTGGCCGCCGTCCCGCTGCTCGCCCCGGCCGGCCAGGCGCGGCCAGGGCAGGGTCCCCGGGACGTGGTCATCGGTGTCTCGCCCGCCGTCGGGCGTGACATCTGGCGCAGCCTGTCCGGCCTGGCGGTCACCGACGTGCTGCGCGAGATACTGGCGGGCCTGGAGGAGGAGGGGTGCACGGGCCGCGTGGTCCGCTTCAACGACACCGTGGACCTGGGCCGGATCGGCCTGGCCGCGGCCCGGCTGGCCGGCTCGGGCATCGGCATCGGCCTGCAAGGCAAGGGCACCGCGCTGATCCACCGCCGCGACCTGGCCCCGCTGGCCAACCTCGAGCTGTACTCGGTCGCCCCGTCGGTCACGCCGGAGCTGTACCGGCTGCTCGGCGCGAACGCCGCCCGCCACGCCAAGGGCGGCACGCCCGACCCGGCCCGCAACCCCTACTCCGACGAGGCGATCGAGGCCCGCTACCACACCACCGTCATCGCCCTGATGGAACTGGAGCGCCGCGCCGCCAGCCCCGCCGCACTCCCCGAAGAACTGTCACTGGAGGGCCTGACGTGACCGAGGTGCGGGCGCTATCGGGGCGGACCGTGGAGGGCCTGACCGTGGACGCGATACGGGCGGGCGAGATCGGCGTGGCTGACCTGCGGATCCACCCGGACACGCTGGAACGCCAGGCCGTGGTCGCCGAGGAACACGGCAACCCGCAGCTGGCCGAGAACCTCCGCCGCGCCGCCGAGCTGACCCGACTGCCCGACGACGAGGTCCTGTCCATCTACGACGCCCTGCGGCCTGGCCGGTCCACCCCGACGCAGCTGACCGACCTCGCCGGGTCGCTGGCCGACCGCGGCCTGCCCCGCTGCGCCGCCCTGGTCCGCGAGGCGGCAGAGGTCTACGCCCGCCGGGGCCTATCCGCATGACGCTGATCGCCGGGGTGGACGTGGGCAACGCCACCACCGAGGTCGTCCTGGTCGACGGCAAGACGGTGGTGGCCGCGGGACGGGCGCCGACCCGCGGCCGCAAGGGCTCGGCCGACTCGCTGCGCGGTGCCGCCGCGCTGATCCGCCGTGTCGAACGTCAGGTCGGGCGGACTGCTGACGAGGCCAGGATCGCCCCGCTCCGGGCGGTCGACACCTCGATCGTGACCGTCCCGGGCGCTCCCGCGTCGAACGGCCGCCTGCGCGTGCTGGCCGCGGGTGTCCCCACCCCCGGCGGGACCGGCGCCTTCGTCGGAGCGCCCCTTCCCGTCACCCAGCAGCCGACGCCGACGGGGCCCGTTGTCGCCGTGGTGCCGCCTGGGCTGCGCTACGGCGAGGCCGCCGCCCGGCTGCGGGCGCTGCTCGCGGCCGGTACCCAGATCGGCGCCGTGCTGGTGGCGGGCGACGAGGGCGTGCTGGTCGCCAACCGGCTGCCGGACCCGCTGCCCGTCATCGACCAGGTCGACACCGCCGCGGCGGTGGCGTGCGAACTGCTCGCGGTGGAAGCGCGCCCAACGGGACACATGCTGCACCTGCTCGGCGACCCGGTCGCGCTCGGCACCGCCCTCCGCCTGAACGAGCGGGAAGCGGGTGACGCGGCCAGGATCTGCCGCGGCCTGGCCGACCACTCCAACGCGGTCGTCGGCCTGCTGCCTCCCCGGTCAGCGGACGCGACCGCCGGCGCGCCCGCGAGCGAGCCGTGGGTGCTGACCGCCGACGGCCGCCGCCTCGACCTGCGCGCCGCCTGCCCGCTGATCGCCGACGGTTCGACGGGCATGGTCCGGCTGCTCGGCACCGCCTCAGGAACAACCGAGGTCGATGACTTGTTCGCGGTCGACCTGGCCGCCGCCGCCGAGGCCGCGACCGCCCGCCAGGGCAGCACGGGCCGGGCGGTGCTCGTCGCCTCCCTGGGGCGGCTACCGGTAACGGACCCGCCAGACGAGCTCCTCGGCGTGCCCGTCCGCCGCCTGATCAGCGAGCCCTCCGCGGCCCGGGCCGGAGCCCTCACCACCCCGGGCGCGCGCTGCGACGCGCTCGTGGTCGACCTCGGGGCCGGCACCGTCGACGTGATCGGGCCCGCGGATGCCGTGGTGGCCGCGGGCGCCGGCGACCTGCTCACCGCGGCGGTGGCCGAGACGCTCGGCATACCTCGCGCGGCCGCCGACTGGGTCAAGCGCGGCCCGTGCATCCGGGTGGACGGCGGCCAGCGGTTCGAGGCCGAGGACGGCACCCGCGGTTTCCTCGCCGCCGCCGCCCCCGCCTCGTCGGCCGGGATGCTCGCCGTCGACGGGCCCGGCGGCCTGCTCCCGTTCGACCGCCGCCATGGGCCTGCCGAGTGGCGGGCGATCAGGCTCCGGCTCAAGATCGCCATCCTGGCCGCCAACCTCCGGCGGGCCATCCGCACGCTCGGCCCTGACCTCGCCCAGGTCCTCGTCGTGGGCGGCCCGGCAGGCGACGAGGAGCTGCTCGGCGTGATCATGCGCTCGCTGCCCGGTGAGGTGGCCGTGGGCAGGGGAAACGTCGGCGGCACCCTTGACGGCGAGCCGCTGCGCCACCGCCACGCGGTCGCGCTCGGCCTGGCCCTGGCTGAGCCGTAACTCCATCGGCCACTGCTTGGCGACCAGGGTGAGCACGTCGTAGCTGGCCACCGACTTGCCTTCCTGGTTGGTCACGTCCGCGTCCCAGCGCACCTCGCCGTGCTCGGCGTCCTCGCGCGGGGTGATCTGCTTGCATGTCAGCGTCACCGTGAGCTCGTCGTCCGGATAGACGGGGGTCAGGAACCGCAGGTTCTCCAGGCCGTAGTTGGCGAGCACCGGGCCCGGGTCGGGCTGGACGAACAGCCCGGCGGCGAAGGAGACGATCAGGTAGCCGTGCGCGACCCGGCCGTCGAAGAACGGATTGGCCCGGGCCGCCTCCTCGTCCATGTGCGCGTAGAAGGTGTCGCCGGTGAACTCGGCGAAGTGCTCGATGTCCGCGAGCGTCACCCGGCGCGGGCCCGCCACCACGGTGTCGCCGATCCGCAGCTCGGCGAGGGACTTGCGGAACGGGTGCCCGCCGTCGGCGTTCCGCTGCGCCCCGGCCGTCCAGCGGCCGGTGACCGCGGACAGCACGCGCGGGCTGGCCTGCACGGCCGTGCGCTGCAGGTAATGCAGCACGCCGCGGATGCCGCCCATCTCCTCCCCGCCACCTGCCCGGCCGGGGCCGCCGTGCACGAGCATCGGCAACGGCGAGCCGTGGCCGGTCGACTCGCCCGCGTCGTCGCGGTCGAGCACGAGCAGCCGGCCGTGCCAGGGCGCCAGGCCCAGGACCACGTCGCGGGCGAAGGACAAGTCGATCGTGACGATCGACCCGGCCAGGCTGCCCAGGCCCCGCGCCGCCAAGTCGATCACCTCGGCCGTGTCCCGGTAGCCGATGATCGTGCTGACCGGCCCGAACGCCTCTACCTGATGCGGTTCGGGGCGGCCGGGATCGCTGGCCAGAAGCAGCAGCGGCGCCAGGAACGCGCCGCGCTCGGCGCTCGCGCCAACGACGTCGACGTGCTCAGGGTCGCCGTAGACAAGGCGTCCGGCCGACAGCAGCGCCTTGACGCTCCGGCGCACCTCCTCGCGCTGCTCCAGGCTGGCCAGCGCGCCCATCCAGACGCCCTGCTCGGCTGGATTGCCCACCACCACCGTGGCCAGCCGGTCGCGAACCGCCTCGATCACCTGGCCGGTCAGGTCCGAGGGGACGAAGGCCCGCCGGATCGCGGTGCACTTCTGCCCGGCCTTGACGGTCATCTCGGTGACCAGCTGCCGGACGTACAGGTCGAACTCCGGTGTGCCCTCTCCGGCCTCTGGACCGAGGATGGAACAGTTCAGCGAGTCCGCCTCGGCGTTGAACCGCACCCCCCTCTCGACGACCGCGGGGTGGCTGCGCAGCTGCCGGGCGGTCGCGGCCGATCCGGTGAACGACACGAGATCCTGCTCGCCGAGATGGTCGAGCAGGCCGGTGGCGCTGCCGCAGACCAGCTGGAGCGAGCCGGCCGGGAGCAACCCTGAATCGATGATCAGCTCGACCAGCCTGGCGCTGAGGTAGGCGGTCTGGGTGGCCGGCTTGACCAGGCTCGGCACCCCGGCGATGAACGCGGGCGCGAACTTCTCCAGCGGCCCCCAGACCGGGAAGTTGAACGCGTTGATCTGCACCGCGACCCCGTGCCGCGAGGTCAGGATGTGCTGGCCGACGAAGCTGCCGCCCTTGCCGAGCGGCTCGACCGGCCCCTCAGGCAGGATCGTGTCGTTCGGCAGCTCGCGCCGGGCCTTGCTCGCGTAGCTGAGCAGCGCGCCAATGCCGCCGTCCACGTCGAATCTGGCGTCGCCGAGCGTCGCGCCGGTGCGGGCGGACAGCTCGTAGAGCTCCTGGCGGTGCTCGCGCAGCCGGGAGCCCAGCGCCTTGAGCAGGGCAGCCCGCTGGTGGAAGGTCAGCTCGCGCAGCGCAGGCCCCCCGGTAGACCTGCCGTAGGAGAGCGCCGCGGCCAGGTCGACGCCGGCCGAGGACACCCGGGCGACCTCGTCGCCCGTCACCGCGTCGAGCACCGGCCGTCCCTCGTCTGTCGGCGTGACCCATGCCCCGCCCACGTAGCTGCGCAGTGCCGTCATCGTCAGCTCCCTTGCCAATGACCTTCCGGCCGGTTGAACGCCGGGCCGCGCCGGTGCGTAACTGCTTACCCAAGGACGGGGCCTTCCCCCCTGAGTTTCCCCCACACCCCCCGACGGATCACCCCGGCCCCTGTCCTCATGGTGGACGCAGGTACCAGGCCGTGCGGCGGCGCGAGGAACTTAAGGCTAAGGACGGATGCAATGGTGCGAGAACTACAGCCCGGAGATCCGCAGGCGATCGGATCGTACCGGCTCCGCGGGCGACTTGGCAGCGGCGGCATGGGCGTGGTGTTCCTCGGCACCTCGGTCGGCGGCCGGCTCGTGGCCGTGAAGGTCGTCCGCTCCGACTTCGCCACCGACCCCGAGTTCCGCGCCCGCTTCCGGCGCGAGGTCGCCGTGGCGCGCACGGTGAGCGGCCAGTTCACCGCTCCGGTGATCGACGCCGACACCGATGGCCCGACGCCGTGGCTGGCCACCGCCTACGTGCCGGGACCCTCGCTCGCCGACGCTGTTAGCGCGCATGGCCCGCTGCCCGTTTCGTCGGTGCTGAGGCTTGCCGCGGGGCTTGCCGAGGGATTGAGCGCGATCCACGCGGCCGGCGTGGTGCACAGGGACCTGAAGCCCGCCAACGTGCTGCTGGCCGATGACGGGCCGCGGGTGATCGACTTCGGCATCTCCCTTGCCGCCGCCTCCAGCCCGCTGACCCGGATGGGCTTCGTGGTCGGATCGCCCGGTTTCATGTCCCCGGAGCAGGCGCTGGGGCGCCCGGTCGGCCCGGCAAGCGACATCTTCGCCCTGGGCGCGATCCTCGCCTTCGCCGCGACCGCCGAAGCGCCGTTCGGCGCCGGGTCGGCCCCCACGCTGGCCTACCGCGCCGTCCACGATCCGGCGAATCTGGTCCGGGTGCCGGCCGAGGTCCGCGCGCTGATCGACCGGTGCATGGCGAAGGACCCTGGCGACCGGCCCACTGCCGCCGACGTCCTCGCCGAGGCTGGCGGGACGCAGCCGCTGCCGGGCTGGCTGCCCGAGCGGCTCGCCCGCGCCTTCACCGCGCTGCCTGGCCTGACCGCGGCCGATGCTCCGGCCCGGTCGGCGGCAGCCGTGCCCACCCCGACGGCGGTGAACCCCGAACTCGCGCCGGCGTTCGCTCCGACCCGGGTCGGCCCCGCCCGTCCCGGCTCCCCGCAGACCGTCACCGTCGCAAAGATGCAGCCCGAGTGGGCGGCCGTCGAGCAGCCACGGCGGGACCAGCCCGGCCGGCGCCTGCGGCGCGGCCTGCTGCGCCCGATCGCGGTGGCCTCGATCGTCGCCGCGCTGGTCGGGGCATCGGCCGTCGCGGGCTTCGCCCTGACCGGGAGCAGCCACCCGCCCGTCGTGCGCACCCCGCAGATGGCCGCGGCCGCCCGGACCACGTCCCCGGCCGCCCCGGCCCCGGCGGCGACTCAGACCACTTACCAGCCCGCCAGCCCGGCCCCGAGCACGACGCCGGCCACCACCACCGCGCCGAGCCCGACCGCGACCCCGACGCAGACCATGAGCCCGGCCCCCACGAGCGCCGCGCCGACCCCGACCCCGACGATGAGCCCGGCCCCGGCCCCCGCGCAGAGCTCAAGCCCGGGTCCCGCGGGTTACTAGCGAGGGCCGCTCAGTGGGTGAACGCCTCGCGCTGGTGCGGGGCGACGAGCGGAGCGTGCGGGTGCGGGTGCAGGTCGAGGATCTTCACCTGGCGCTGCAGGTCGTCGAGGAACAGCCCGGCCAGGTCGCGGCTGAACCCGTTCCTGACCACGACCCTGAGCACCGCGGTGTCGGTCATGTTCTCGGGGAAGGTGTAGGCGGGCACCTGCCAGCCGCGCTGGCGGAGCCGCTCGGACAGGTCGAAGACGGTGAAGCCCGCCACGTCCTCGCGCAGCTTGAACGCGAAAACGGGCAGTTCGCTGCCGTCTGTGAGCAGCTCGAACGGCCCCATCTTGCCGATCTCGCCGGACAGGCGCATGGCCACGTCCTGGCAGGCCTTGTGCACCCTGTGGTACCCGTTGAAGCCGAGGCGGAGGAAGTTGTAGTACTGGGCCGCCACGTTGGCGCCTGACCGCGAGAAGTTGAGCGCGAACGTGGGCATGTCCCCGCCCAGGTAGTTGACCCGGAACACCAGGTCGTCGGGGAGCGCCGCGACGTCCCGCCAGACGATCCAGCCGACGCCGGGGTACACGAGCCCGTACTTGTGCCCGGAGGCGTTGATCGATGCCACCCGCGGCACCTCGAAGTCCCAGACCAGGTCCGGCTGGAGGAACGGGGCCACGAACGCGCCAGACGCACCGTCAACGTGGATCGGAATGTCCAGGCCGCGGGTTGCCTGCAGATGATCGAGGGCGGCGCTGATCTCGGCCACCGGCTCGTAGCTGCCATCCATCGTGGAGCCGAGGACCGCGACCACGCCGATGGTGTTCTCGTCGCACTCCGCCGCCGCCTCCGGGCCGCGCAGGTGCAGCCGCCCCGGCTCCATCGGCACCAGCTTCGGCTCGACGCTCCAGTAGCGGCAGAACTTCTCCCAGCACACCTGCACGTTCGCACCCATCACCAGGTTGGGCCGGGCAGCGTCCTGGCCCGCCGCCTGCCGCCTGGCCCGCCAGCGCCACAGCAGCGCCATCCCGCCGAGCATGCACGCCTCGCTCGAGCCAGTCGTGGAGCAGCCGGTCGCGCCGGACCCCGCCGGCGCGTGCCACAGGTCGCTGAGGATGTTCACGCACCGCCGCTCGAGCTCGGCGGTCTGCGGGTACTCATCCTTGTCGATCATGTTCTTGTCGAAGCACTCGGCCATCAGCTCCCGCGCTTCGGGTTCCATCCAGGTGGTCACGAACGTGGCCAGGTTCAGCCGCGCGTTCCCGTCCAGGATCAGCTCGTCGCGCACGATCTGCAGGGCGGTGGCGGGCTGCACCCCCTGCTGACCCAGCCGGTAGACCGGGATCTCGCAGGTTCCCTCCTGGACGTAGACCGGGTTGAGGTCGAGTTCGGCATTCTGCTTCGTCTCATCTACCTGGCTCTGCAATGGCATGGCCGGTCTCCCTGGCTGTAGGCGTCACGCATTCGCTTGTACCGTATCCGCGACGGCGTGAACGTGAGGCTCACGTGCCATGAATTCACCCGAGCCGTCCCGCAGCCATGCCAGCATGGCGAGCCCGGCGACGACGTACCCCGCACCCCGGTGCGAGTCAGCGGTGCCGCGCTGGAACAGCGTGATAAGCCCGGCGATCGCGAGCGCCCCAGGCAGGCCGACCACCACCATCCCGGCGACGGCTGGCCACACCGCGACGTAGCCGAGCGGGTAGAGGAAGATGGCCAGGTCCACCAGGCCGAACACGATCGCGCCGCAACTGAGCAGGCGGGACGCCCGGGACCCGGTGGCCGAAGCCGGCGGCAAGCACGCCGCCGAGGATCCCGCCCACCGCCTGCGCGGCGACGACAAGCCCGAATTCCGGGCTGCTGCCGTGCAGCACGTGCTCGACGAACGGCGTGAACAGCGTGCTCATGATGCCCTCGCCGACGCTGGTGACCAGCGCGAAGACCATCAGCGCGCGCAGCACCCTGCTGCTGGTGGCGTCGTCGCCGGAAGGAGATGCCATGATCGCCATCTTCACGGTCAGCCTCGCCGCATCGTCCTTGCCCGGCGGCTTCTGATTCCCCACCGGTAACACGAGCCTTCGCGCGGTTCGGGCGCCGCGGCCTTGCTGGTGCGCGGGGAGGGCGTCAACTCGGTTGGCGGGTGGGTGTCGGCGGTGGTGCTGTGGGGGTTCTCGGCGTACCGGTTCGGCGCGGGCGCGGATGCTGTCGCGGTGACGATCGTGTGCTGGGCGGCACCGCCTGCCTTGCTGAGCCCGCTGCTGGCGTTCGTCCTGGACGCGGCCAGCCACCTGGTCGGCGCGGCGGTGGTCGTGCCGCTTCCGCTTCGGCCCGGCCACGCCGCGGCTCGTCGTGGCGCTCGGCGCCGCGGTCACCCTCACGTCCGCGTCGTTCCTCGTCGTATAGCCGCTGTACGACCGGCACGTGCTGCACCGGCCGCCGTCGCAGTTCGCGTTGTTCGAGGCCGCCGCGGGCGTCGGCGCGATCCTGACCGCGCTCGCCCTGTCCCGCGTCCGTCCCGGCGGCGGGAAGCTCCTGGCGGCCGGCGCAATCGGCTACGGCTGGCCGCGGGCCTGTTCGCCGGCACCACGGTGATCCTCGTCGCCTACGCCGGCGCCTTCATGTGGGGTGCCGCGGGCACTGTGGGTCAGCCTGCCCGGGACGCGCACCACCGCCCGTTCTGGATAAATTGTCTTTTCTGACGTAGCGGCACAGCAGGAAGTCATCAGCTTCGATGACGTGCGCCAGGGCCAGCGGCAGCGGACGCCCGGGGGCCGGGGAGCCCGCCACGATGCGGCCCGCTGCCGGGCCCGTCATCAGCGGCGCCACCGTCAGGCACAGCTCATCGAGCAGGTCCGCCGCGAGGAGCTGTGCCAGCAGGTGCGGGCCCCCCTCGGCGAGGATCCGCTGGTAGCCGCGCTCGGCAAGCTCCTTGACAGCGGTCTTCAGGTCGACGTCCTCGTCGCCTGCCACGATGACGTCGGCGTGCCTGGCCAGCTCGGCGCGGCGATCCGGCGGTGACCCGCCGCCGGTGATGACGATCGTGCGCGCGTGCGGCGGGGACTCGGCGAGCAGGCGGCTCGCCGGGTCGAGATCGAGATGCAGGCTGACGATCGCGATCGGCGGCGTAGGCGCCCGGCCTTCGCGCAGGTGGCGCCACAGCTCGCGCGGGCGGACAGGCGCGTAGCGCTCGGCGCGGACGGTCGCCGAGCCGACCAGGATGACATCGGCGAGCGTGCGGAGCAGCGCGAACACGTGCCGATCCGTGGCCGAGGACAGGCCAGCGGAGACACCTTCGAGGTTCGCGGCCCCGTCCGCGCTGGCCACCATGTTCGCCCGCAGCCACTGGCCCTGCGGATAGGCGTAAAGACCCGCGAGGTCGGCATCGGTCAGATCGGACCTGGTAAGCAGCTTGCTCATGTCAGTCCGCCGATCGCAGCACGACCACGGCGCGGCCCGAGACCTCGAGCTCGCTCTTCGGTGTCAGGGCGGACGGGGCGGCCGCCGGGCTCGGCTCGGCCGTGTCGATCACGACCCGCCAGCTCGCCGCGAGCCTGGCCTCGGGCAAACTGAACGTCCGAGGCTGGCTGTGCGCGTTGAACAGCAGCAGGAACTTGGCGTCGGTAATCGTCTCGCCGTGCGGATCCGGCTCGCTGATCGCCTCCCCGTTGAGGAACACGCCCAGGGACTTGGCATCGCTGGCGCCCCAGTCCTCCTGGGTCATCTCCTCGCCGGCGGGGGTGAGCCAGATCAGGTCGCCGGTTTCCTCGCCGGTGGCCTGCGGGCGGCCGCGGAAGAACCTGCGCCGCCGGAAGACCGGGTGATCCCGGCGCAGGTCGGCCAGGGTCTGGGTGAACTGCAGCAGGTCCCGCTCGGCCGCTGCCAGGCCCCAGTCCACCCAGGACACCTCGTTGTCCTGGCAGTAGGCGTTGTTGTTGCCCTGCTGGGTGCGCCCCATCTCGTCTCCCGC
>JASHTQ010000065.1 GCA_030040475.1 Streptosporangiaceae bacterium | reverse complement strand
CGGCGACGGCCGGGTCCGGACCAGGCGCACGATCAAGGTGCGGATCCCGGCCGGTGTGGAGGACGGCACGCACATCCAGCTCGCGGGCGAGGGCGAGGTCGGCCCGGGCGGCGGGCCGCCCGGCGACCTGTTCCTCGAGATCGCGCAGCGCCCGCACGCTATCTTCGAACGGCAGGGCGACGACCTGCACTGCACGGTGACGATCCCGATGGTGGCCGCGGCCCTCGGCGCGACGCTGTCGGTGGAGAGCCTGGACGGCCCCGCCGACATCGACATCCGTCCCGGCACCCAGTCCGGTCAGGTGATCCCGCTTTACGGTCAGGGCGTCCGGCACCTGAACGGCAACGGCCGCGGCGACCTGGTGATCCACGTGACCGTGGAGACCCCGAGCAAGCTCGATGCGGAGCAGGAGAAGCTGCTGCGCGACCTGGCCAAGCTGCGCGGCGAGGAAGCGCCGCCTGGCAAGTTCGCGCCGGGGCAGCAGGGATTCTTCTCAAGGCTGCGCGACGCGTTCAACGGGCGCTGAGCCCGGGACTCCGCGGTGCCGCAGCCGCCCGTCTTCCTTGCCGAACGCGCCGACCTGGATCGGGACGTGGTCGTCCTGTCCGGATCCGAGGGCCGGCACGCGGCCGCCGTCCGCAGGCTGCGCCAGGGCGAGCGCGCCGACGTCACCGACGGCGCCGGGCTCGTGGCCGAGTGCGTGGTCCGGGCTCATCGCGCGCACGGGCTCGAGCTGACCGTGACGGCCAGGCGGCAGGTGCTGCGCCCGGACCCGGCGGTCACCGTCGTCCAGGCCATACCCAAGGGGGACAGGGGCGAGCTCGCCGTCGAGGAAATGACCGAGGTCGGGGTGGACCGCATCGTGCCGTGGGCCGCGGCGCGCTGCGTGCCGGTGTGGCAGGGGGCGCGCGGGGAGCGCTCGGTGGCCAAGTGGCGGGCGACCGCGCGCGAGGCCGCCAAGCAGTCCCGCCGCGCCTGGATACCCGAGGTCACCGACCCCGCCTCGGCCGCGGACGTGGCGGCGATGATCGCGAAGGCGTCATGCGCCGTCGTGCTCGAGCCGGGCGCGGCGTGCAGCCTCGGCCGGCTGGAGCCGCCGCGATCCGGCGACCTGATCGTGGTCGTCGGACCCGAGGGCGGTATCACGGAGCCGGAGAGCGAGGCCTTCCGCCTGGCCGGCGCGACGGCCCGGAGCATGGGGCCGACCGTGCTGCGGACGTCAACCGCGGGCGCGGTGGCCGCGGCGGTGCTGCTGAGCCGTACCGCCCGCTGGTTACGTCGCCTTCTTGCAGTCGTGCAGGATCTTGCAGGGCAGCACGGTCCCGTCGCCCGATTCCGGTGATCCCGCGCTCGGCGTGCTGACCGCGGTCGCGCCGTTATCGGTGCCATCGGTGGGTGACGGGCTCACCGACGCCGTCGGCGACGGGCTGCCGTCCGGCGTCGCCGACGGGGTGGGCGAGGGACTGGCCGTCTTGGCGGAGTTGCCCGTGGCCGTCGCCGTGGCCGTCGGCCTCGTGCTCGGCGAGGCGCACGGGGAGCCCGACGGGGTCGCCGTGGCCGTCCGCGTAGCGGTGTCGGCGGCCGCGGGCGAGGTGGTCGTCGAGTCGGGACTGGGGGTGGGGGTGGGACCCGGATCCGGGCTCGGGGAGACGGTCGGCGTCGGCGTATCCGACGGGCTCGTCGTGAGGTCCGAGGGCGACCCAGGGGTCGTGGTCTGCGTGGCCGGGCTGCTCGTCGCGCTCGCCGGCGGGGTTGTCGGCGGGGTCGTGGTCGCGGTGGCGGTGGGGCTCGTCGTAGCCGTGGCCGTCGGGCTGGTCGTCTCCTTCAGGTGATCCGCGGCGCCCGAAGGACTGCACGAGGTCAGCGCGGACGCCTTCCCTCCCGGGTTCGCCGCGGCGGCGCCGGACCCGGCGCCGGCCGACTGGCCGTTGCCTTCCGCGGTTCCCCCGCCGGCGCTCGTGCTCGTCCCCGTCATCACCGCGGTCCAGGATGAGCTGATGGCATCCCGCAGCGGGGGCACCGCAAGCGCCACGCCGAGGGCGAACACCGCCAAGCCGACAGCGAAGGCCGGCCTGAGCACCGCGACCTGCCACTGCCGCGCCGGCCGCGGCACGCGTCGCGCGTGGCCGCCCCGGCGTGCCCGGTGCCCGAGGAGGTCCGCGAGGAACCCTCCGCGCGCCGTGGCCGACTCGGGTGCCTGCGCGTGGGCCGAACCAGACCCAATCCTGGCCCGGATCCTCTCCAGGCCGTCCGCGTGCGGCTCCACCTGGTCCGCGGCGGCATGCAGCGCCTGGCGCACGAATTCAGGGAATTCGCGCCCCTGCGCCTGCGGGCCGTTCCTGCGGCGGCCGAATCTCACGATTACTCCTGCTCCAGCGCCGAACGCAGCGCGGTCATCCCGCGTGCGGTGTGGCTCTTGACCGCGCCGCGGCTGATCCCCATCGTGTCCGCGATCTCCGCCTCCGACAGATCCGCGTAATACCGCAGCACGATCGCCTCCCGCTGCCGCTCCGGCAGCCCCCGCAGCGCCTT
>JASHTQ010000562.1 GCA_030040475.1 Streptosporangiaceae bacterium | reverse complement strand
CCTGGGCACCAGCCGGCTCAAGGCGCTGCTGTGCGCCACCGACGGCACCGTGCTCGGCCGCGGCGCCGCCGGGTACCGGGTCGCCGCGCCGTGCGATCGCTGGGCCGAGACCGACCCCGAGCAGTGGTGGCGCGCGGCCCGCAGCGCGGTGCGCGCGGCCCTAGGTCCCGCTCCGGCTCAGGTCGCGGGCCTAGCCGCCGTCGGACAGATGCACGGCCTAGTGCTTTATGCCGAACGGGCCGTGGTTCCCCGCCCGGCGATCGTATGGCTCGACGGCCGGGCATCCGCCGAGGTAGACGACTACCTGCGCCTGCCCGGGGACCTGCGGGCCCGGCTCGGCAACGCGCCGTCGGCGGGCATGGCGGGCCCGATCCTGCTCTGGCTGTCCAGGCACGAGCCCGACGCCTACCGGCAGGCCCGCTGGATGCTCTCGCCCAAGGACTGGCTGCGGACCAGGCTGACCGGCGAGCCCGCCACCGACCCGACCGACGCGTCCGGCACGCTGCTGTTCGACCTGGAGCGCGACGCCTGGGCCGCCGACGTGGCGCAGGCCCTGGGCCTGCGCACCGACCTGCTGCCGCCGATCCTCCCGTCGACCCAGGTCGCAGGCCACCTGCTCCCCGCCGCCGCGGAGGCGCTCGGCCTGCCCCCAGGCCTCCCCGTCGCGACCGGCGCCGCCGACACCGCCGCGTCCCTGCTGGCCGCCAGCCTCCCCGGTCCCGACTGGGTACTCCTCACCCTCGGCACCGGTGGCCAGCTGATCATCCCAGTCCCGGATAATCCAGTCCCGAATAATCCAGTGCAGGATAATCCAGTCCCAGATAATCCAGTTCCGGATAATCCAGGACTGGAAAATACGGCCCGGGACGACGCGGGCCTCGGCGCGACCAACCTGTTCCGCTCCGTCGGCCCGGGTACCTACCGCCTGGCCGGGGCGCAGAACGTGGGGGCGGCACTCGACTGGGTACGGCGGACGCTCGGCGTGAGCTGGGACGAGCTGTACGCCACGGCGCAGCGCCCCTGGTCCCCGAGCACCCCGGTGTTCCTGCCCTACCTGGCCGGCGAGCGGTGGGCGCACCGGGACTCCGGCGGCGCCTGGACCGGGCTGACCCTGGCGCACGGGCGCGAGGACCTGATGCGCGCCGCGCTCGAGGGAGTGGCCTTCCTGCTCCGCAGCCAGCTTGACGAGCTGCGCGCCGCGGGCTGCGCCCCGGCCACGGTCATGCTCGCGGGCGGCGGCAGCGCGCCCCCGGCCTGGCGCCAGCTGCTCGCCGACGTGCTGGACCTGCCGCTCTACCCGGCAGGCACGGACGAGCTGACCGTCCGCGGCGCCGCCCTCATCGCAGCCGCCGCGGCGGGAACGGTGCGGGACGCGGATACCACGGCCCGTTCAGAGCAGAAAATGGGCCAGCCAATCACCGCCGCCGACCCGTTCCGGCTTGCCGAGGCGGGCTACCGCCGCTTCATGGTCTCATCGAGCCTGCCACCAAAGCGGTGAAACCCCCTGTATCGTGCTATGTCATGACCGAGGAGGTGAGCCGGGCGGGCAAGCTCAGGAAAGCGATCAATGCCCGCCTGGAGGAGATGAGCTTCCGGTCCGGCGCCGCCCTGTCCGCCGGGGCGGTGGCCGTCGGCGGCACCGCGATCGCTCTTGGCGTGATACTGAGCGGCGGCCACGCCGCCGCGTCGTCGAACGCGCCCCGCGCCCACGTCACGCTGCGGCCCGCCCTCGTCCCCGGCTCGGTCCAGGCCTCGGCCTCCGCCTCCGCCTCGCCGGTGCCCACGCCGTCCGCGTCCGCCCCGGCGCTGAGCTATTACCCCCAGCCGTCGCCGTCGGCGCAGTCCGGGCCGGGGGCCACTCCGGCCTCCCCGGCGCCGTCGCCGACCCTCAGCACGCGCCCGGTGATCAGACCGACCCACACCTACCGGCCCAAACCAGGCCCCACCGCGCCGGGCTGGCCAACCCCGCCGGGCATCCCGTAGCCGTTCCGCTGGCTGAGCCGGTCAGCCCCGGACAGCGGCCATCGCGACCCTGCGCCCGGCCCGGTCAGGCCGGGGGACCAGCGCATGCGCGGCGGCCAGCGCGGCCACCGCGCGTGCCTCCTCGGCCGGCATCGGCGTTACCCCCTCCGGGCCGACGTGCAGGAACATCAGCTCGCAGGTGGCGGCCACCAGGCCCGCGCTTGTCATCCGGTGGAACACGTGCAGCCGCTTGGCGTCGTGGCCGAGCAGCAGCGTCTGATAGCTCAGCGCGGCGCCCAGGGTGACGGGAGCCAGGAAGCACAGGTGGCTCTCCGCGGTGTACATGCCGCAGCCGGCCCGGGCCCGGTAGCCGGCACCCAGCCCGACGTGGTCCAGGAACGCCTCGGTGGCCTCGGTGAACGCGAGGAAGTAATAGGCGTCCATCATGTGGCCGTTGTAGTCGATCCACTCCGGCGGCACCACCCGGCCGCCAGTGGCCAGCCCGGTCACTCCGCCGCGGACCCGCCGAACGCGGGCACGTCGGCAAGCAGCTGGCGGGTGTAGTCGTGGCTCGGCGCGGACAGCACCTGGGTGACCGGGCCGCGCTCGCAGATCTCCCCGGCGCTGATGACGGTCACGTCGTCCGCGATGCTGCGCACCAGCGGCAGGTTGTGCGTGATGAACAGCAGCGCGAGGCCCCGCTCGGCCTGCAGCCGCAGCAGCAGCTCGACGATCGCGGCCTGCACCGACACGTCCAGTGCCGAGGTGACCTCGTCACAGACCAGCAGGTCGGGATCGAGCACGAGGGCGCGGGCCAGCGCGACCCGCTGCCGTTCCCCGCCGGACAGCTCGTCGGGGTAGCGCGCGGCGAACGACTCCCGCAGCGCGACCGAGGTCAGCGCGTCCGCGATCCGCTGCCGGTGCTGCGTGCCGGGCAGCTTGTGGAAGTGAGCCAGCGGCGCGCCGACGATCTGGCCGACCGTCTGCCTGGGGTTGAGCGAGGAGTAGGGGTTCTGCGACACGAACTGGATCCGGCGCAGCTGGTCCTGCGTCCGGCGGCGGACGCCGGGCGGCAGCTCGCTGCCCGCGAACGTGATCGTCCCGTGCCAGTCCTTGTGCAGCCCGACCACACAGCGGGCCAGCGTGGTCTTGCCCGAGCCCGAGGTGCCGACGATCGCGACCGACTGCCTGGCCCCGACGACGAGGTTGACGTCGCGCAGCACCGGCTTGTCCGAATAGGAGACCGACACGCCGCTGATCGTGAGCACCGGCTCTTCGGCGGACGGCGCGGGCCGCTCGCCCGCCAGCGTGACCGTGCCGGACAGCGCCTTGATCTCCGCCGCGCGGATGCACCGCGCCGCGTGCCCGGTCGCCGAGACGGCGACCAGGTCCGGCTGGCGCTGCTCGCACCGGGCGATCGCAAACTCGCACCGTGGCTGGAAGAAGCAGCCCGGCGGGCGGCTGCCGGGCCGCGGCGGGCTGCCCGCCATGCCGTGCAGCTCGTACGTGCTCTCCAGCACGGGCACGGCCCGCATCAGCCCGCGGGTGTAGGGGTGCGACGGCGTGGCGAATACCTCGCCGGCCTGGCCGAGCTCGATCAGCCGCCCGGCGTACATGACCGCCACCAGGTCCGCGATCTCGGCGACCACGGCCAGGTCG
This sequence comes from Streptosporangiaceae bacterium, assembly GCA_030040475.1. The sequence continues at coordinate 7,544 of JASHTQ010000562.1, read as the reverse complement.
TGGCTGATGTAGACCGCGGCCACCTGGTAGGTCCTGCACAGCCCGCGCACCGTGTCCAGGACGCGGCGCTGGGTGGTGACGTCCAGGCCGGTCGTCGGCTCGTCGAGCACGATCAGCCGCGGCCGGCACGCGAAGGCCATGGCCAGGCCGACCCGCTGCTGCTGCCCGCCGGACAGCTGGTGCGGGTAGGCGGCGAGGATCGGCGCCGGGTCCTCCAGGCCCGCCTCGGCGAGCACGTCGTCGAGCCGGGCCGGGTCGGTGCCGTGGATCTTGAAGACCTCGCGCAGCTGGGTGCCGACCTTGAGGGTCGGGTTGAGCGCGCTCGACGGGTCCTGCGGCACGTAGGCGATCGTCCGGCCGCGCACCTTCTGCAGCTCGTGTTCTGGCAGCGCGAGGATGTCGGTGCCGTCGACGAGGATCCTGCCGCCGCCGAGCCGCAGGCCCCGCTTGAAGTACCCGAGCAGGGCCAGCGCGACCGTCGTCTTGCCGGAACCCGACTCGCCCACCAGGCCGAGCACCTGACCCGGCTGGACGGTGAAGGAGATCTCGTCGATCACGTCCGCGTCCGGCATGCCGCGCCGTGGCGTCATCAGGATCCGCAGGTTCTCCACGGAGAGCCGGGGCGCGCCCGGGTCCGGAACCGGAGCGGGGGAGGGGGCCTGGGCCGTCACCGGGCTGCCCTCGGATGCGGTGGTCATGTCGTGGCTCCCTCGACCGCGAGCTCGACCAGCGGATCGGGCTCGGTGGAGCGGCGGCCGACCCCGAGCGAGGCGCGCGCCACCGCGTCGGTGAACGTGTTGGTGCCGATGGTGAACATCGCGATCAGGATGGCGGGCATGAGCACCCCCCACGGGTTGGCGATCAGGCCCACCCTGTTCTCGTTGATCATCAGCCCCCAGCTGGCCGCCGGCGGCTGCAGGCCGAAGCCGAGGAAGCTCAGTCCCGCGATGATCAGCATGGAGTAGGTGAGCCGCAGGCCGATCTCCACCATCAGCACCGAGGTAAGGTTCGGCAGCACGTCCCTGCGGATGATCCGGCGGCCAGGGATGCCCAGGATCTGCATGGCCTTGACGAAGTCGCGCTCGGAGATGTCCAGCGCCGCCGCGCGGGTCACCCGGGCCACCTGCGGCGCGTGCGAGATCGCGACCGCGAGCACGATCAGCCAGATCTTCGGCCCCAGGATGCTGACCAGCAGGAGGGCGAAGACCAGCTGCGGGAACGCCAGGATCACGTCGACCGCGCGCATGATCACGCTGTCCCACCAGCCCCCGGCGTAAGCGGCGATCATGCCGATGGCGGCCCCGGCGCCGACGCCGAGCGCGGTCGCCACCGCGGCCATGGCCAGCAACTCCCAGCCGCCGTCCAGGGTCCGGGTCAGCACGTCCCGGCCCAGGACGTCACCGCCGAGCCAGGCCGCCGCCGAGGCCCGGGCGAACGGCGTGGTCACGAACTCGGTGCTCGAGTAGGGCGCGACGGCCGGGCCGATCACCGCCACGAGCACCACGCAGCCGGCGATCACCAGCCCGGTGACGCCGCGCGGTGTGCGGATCGCGCGGCCGAGCACCGCCACTGCCTCGGGTCTGCGCGCCATGTGGCACCTCCGTCAGGATCTGGGCAGTCGCCGCCGCGGGCTCACGGCGAGCGAGATGACGTCGGTCAGGATGTTGACGGCTATGTAGAACGCGGCCAGGATCAGCACGATGAGCTGGATCTGCGGGATGTCCCGGTCGGAGACCGCGTTGACGAGGGCTTGTCCGAGTCCGGGGTAGTTGAATATGTACTCCACCACCACGACGCCGCCGGCCAGGTAGAGGAAGCTCAGCCCGATCACCTGGATGGTCGGCGCGATGGCGTTCGGCAGCGCGTGCACGAGCAGCACCCGCCACCTCGGCACGCCCTTGAGCCGTGCCATCTGCACGTAGTCGCTCTCCAGCGCGTCGATCATCGACCCCCGCATCATCCGGAACACGTACGGCACGATCACGATGACCAGCGTCGCCACCGGGAGCACGAGCTCCCTCGGGTTCGACCACGGCGGGCTGCCCGGCACGAAGACCGAAACCGCGGGGAACCAGTGCAGGACCACGGCGGCGAAGAAGACCACCAGGATCACGGCCACGACGAACTCAGGCAGCGCGGTGATGGCCAGCGCGGTGATCGACAGCACGTGGTCGAGCACGCTGTCCCGGCGCGCCGCGGCGAGCGCGCCGAGGCCCACGCCGATGAGCGTGCCGATCACGCCTGCCAGGACGACCAGGACCAGGGAGTTCACGATCCGCCCGCCCACGAGCGTGCCCACCGGCTGCCCGTTGGCGAGCGACTTGCCGAAGTTGCCGTGCAGCACGCCGGTGAGCCAGGTCCAGTACTGCTCCACGGCCGGCCGGTTGAGGCCAAGCTGGGCCTCCAGCGCGTGCAGGCGGGCGGGGGTCGCCGTGTTCAGCAGCACCGCGCTCGCCGCGTTGCCCGGCAGGACCTGGGTCGCCGCGAACACCAGGATCGACACGAGAACGAGCGTGAGGATGCCGATCAGGCTGCGCTTGATCACCATGTCCCGCATGGGATGCGTCCGGGCGGCCTTGGACGGCGGGCCGACGCGCTCGGGTACCTCAGTCGCGGTTGTCACGATAGCCACACCTGCTTGAAGTCGTAGGCATTCAGCGACAACCCGCTCTTGCCCGGGACCAGGCCCCCGACGTTGGTGCCGTAGCCGTCGATGACCGGCGGGAAGAACGGGATGATGTAACCGCCCTCGTCGTACTCGATCTGCTGCATCTCGTGCGCGAGCTCGGTCCGAAGCGACGGGTCGATGGTGGCGATGGCCTGGGCGTACAGCGAGTTGTACCGGGTGTTGTCCCAGTGCGTCTCGTTGAACGGAGCGGTGGGCAGCGTGGCCAGCGACACCTGCGGCAGGTAGAAGTTGTAGAACCAGTAGTCCTGGGCGAATATCCACTTCAGGTAGTTGGCGCCGTAGAAGTCGGTCACCGTGACCTCGTCCACGTTGACCGTTATCCCGGCCGCGGAGGCCTGCTGGGCGAGCACCTGCGCGGCCAGCGTGGTGCCCTGCGCGATGTCGGCGGTGATCAGCTGGACGGTCAGCCCCTCCGCGCCGGCCGCGCGCAGCAGCGACTTGGCCTGGTCGATGTCCTGCTGCCGCTGCGGAATGCCGTGGTCGTACTCCGGCGCCCAGATCCCGAACAGGTCGTTGCCGATGGTTCCGAAGCCGCCGAAGACCAGGTCGAGCATCTGCTGGCGGTCGACGACCAGCCGCAGCGCCTGGCGGATGCGCACGTCGCTGAAGGTCCCGGTGTCCACCCGCATGGTGAACGGGTTCCAGCCGCCGCCCTCCGACAGCAGGATGTTCTTGCCCTCGCCCTGGACCTCCGAGATCACGTCCGCCGACAGCAGGTTGACCACGTCGACCTGGCCGGCCAGCAGCGCGTTCACCTGGCTGGTCTCGTCGGCGTAGTCGGTGATGACGATCTCGTCCAGGTACGGCAGCCCGGTCTGCCAGTAGCCGCCGTAGCGGACGAAGGTGGACTGGGTGCCGGGGCTGAAGCTCTTCAGCCGGAACGGGCCGGTGCCGACCGGGGCGGCGGGGTTGTAGCCGACCGGGATGATGTCGGAGTAGCCGGGTATGGCCAGGGCCTCGCCGAGGGTGGCGAACGGCGTGCTGCACGGTACCCGCACCGTGTACGCGTCGAGCCTGGTCATTCCCTTCGCGTCGATCGAGGCCAGTCCCGCCGCGGCGGACCCCGGCGCCTTCGGGTTGAGGACCGTCCGGAACGTGTAGATGACGTCGTCGGCGGTCAGGTCCCTGCCGTTGTGGAAGGTGATGCCCTGCTTGATGCGGATCGTCCACTCGGTGGCGTCCTTGTTGGCGGTGAGCTCCTCGGCGAGCACGTACACCGGCTGCGCGTCCGGCGTCAGCCCGACCAGCGGCTCGTACAGGTTGTCGATCCTGGAGAAGTCGACGTTCGTCACCGCGCTGAGCGGGTCCAGCGTGTCCCCGGTCGATCCGCCGGTGAGGCCGGCCCGCAGCTGGCCGCCGCGGCGCGGCTTGCCCAGGTTGGACGTGGTGAACGCCTTGATCGTGTTGCCGGTCCCGCAGCCGGCCAGCAGTCCGCCCGCGCCGACGGCCAGCGAGCCTGCCAGGCCGGTCTTGAGGAAATCCCTGCGGCTGAGGGTCATTGTCTGCTCCCGGCGGTGCGCGAGGCGGTAGCCGCGATGAATCCGGATGCCGCGGTGAGGTCTGTTACGAGCCCTGCGTCTCCATAGTGTTCACGATGTGAACATAGTGTGCATATTGTGATTTAGGCTGATGGTAAAGAGGCCCGCCGTGGTGTGTCAAGGATCACATCGCCGGTCACCGCGTGCCGCTCCACCAGCGCGAGCAGTTCGGCCAGGAAATCGTCCCGCAGGCGTTCGAGCTCGGCGACCGAGCGGCCGCCGGCCTCGCGCAGGCAGCCCTGCACCATCCGGTCCCGGAGCTCGGCGGTCAGCGGCGGCGCCGCCAGCCTGGTCCACGGTTCCTCGAGCGCGGCGCCGAAGTGGTCGAGCATGTGTCCCATGCCGCCGCCGCCCCCGGCCAGGTGGAAGGTGAGGCACGGGCCCATCAGCGCCCAGCGCAGGCCGGGCCCGAACGCGATCGACGCGTCGATCTCCTCCACCGTCGCCTCGCCGGCCGCGACCATGTGCAGCGCCTCCCGCCACATGGCCTCCTGCAGCCGGTTCCCGACGAAGCCCGGCAGCTCCCGGCTCAGCCGCAGCGGCCGCTTGCCCGTGCCCGCGTAGAACCGGGCCAGCCAGTCAACCGCGGCCGGGTCGGTCTGCTCCCCGCCCACCACCTCGACCAGCGGTATCAGGTAGGGCGGGTTGAACGGGTGGCCGACCACGCAGCGCTCCGCGTGCACGCAGTCGGCCTGCAGCATCGTCATCGCGAACCCGGACGTGCTCGACGCGATCACCACCGACGGCCGGGCGGCGCCGTCCACCTCCGCGAGGACCCGCCGCTTGACCGGCCCGTCCTCGGGCGCGTTCTCCTGCACGAGGTCCGCGTCGGCGACAGCGGCCGCGAGGCTGTCGTGCCAGCTCAGCCGGTCCGGGCTGGCGCCGTCGCGCAGCCCGATCCGCTCCAGCAGCGGCCACCCCGCCTCGACCATCCGCAGCAGGTCGCCGCGCGCGTCCGGCGCCGGGTCGTAGACGTCCACGTCGAACCCGGCCCGCAGGTAGTGCAGCGCCCACCCGCCGCCGATCACCCCCGCCCCGACGATTCCCACCCGCCGCACCTGCTCCGGCCCCGCCCGGCCGGTGATCGCCTCGTGCTCAGTAACCGACATGGTCCAGGCCCTTGAGGCCCAGCATCGCGCGAGCCTCGGCCGGGGTCGCGACCTCCAGCGACAGGGCCTCGAGGATGCCCCTGATCTTGGTCACCTGGCTGGCGTTGGACTCGGCCAGCTGCCCCTTGCCGACGTACAGGCTGTCCTCGAGCCCGACCCGGACGTGCGAGCCCATGATCGCCGCGGCCGTGACGATGCCGAACTGGTAGCGTCCCGCGCCCAGCGTCGACCACTGGTACGCGTCGCCGAGCAGCCGGTCCGCGGTCCGCTTCATGTGCACGATGTGGTCGACGTCGGGGCCGATGCCGCCCATCGTGCCGAAGATCGTCTGCACGAACACCGGCGGCCTGACCATCCCCTTGTCCAGGTAATAGGCCAGCGTGTACAGGTGCGAGGTGTCGTACGCCTCGGCCTCGAACCGGGTCCCCGTCCGCGGGCCGACCACCTCGAGCATGTACTCGATGTCGGAGTACGTCGACACGAACGGCTCGGCCCTGGTGGACTCGAGGTAGGGCTCTTCCCAGTCGTGCTTGAACGCCCCGCGGTAGCGGTCGATCATCGGGAAGCTGCCGTAGTTCATCGTGCCCAGGTTCAGCGTGCACAGCTCGGGCTTGAGCTCGAGCACGCCCTGCAGCCGCTCCTGCACGCTCATCCCGGTGCCGCCGCCGCTGGAGATGCTCACCACCACGTCGCTGCGTTCCCTGATCCCCCGCGCGTACCCGGCGAAGATCGCCGGGTCGGCCGACGGGCTGCCGTCCTTCGGGTTCCGCGCGTGCAGGTGCAGCACCGCCGCGCCCGCCTCGGCGGCGGCAACCCCCTGGTCGACGACATCACCGACCGTGTACGGCAGGTAGGGGGACATCGAGGGGGTGTGTCCCGAGCCGGTGAGCGCGCACGTGATGATGACCTTGCCTGCCATCGCGGGACTCCAGGTGTTCACGATACGAACGATCTGTTATCAATGTGCAGCGTATATGTCTCCCTCGACGGCGGTCAATAGACCGCTTCAGGACAGCAGCTGGCTCGTCTGCCTGACGTAGATGTAGCCGTCGGTGTCGACGGCGGCCAGCAGCCTGCCGCCATCGCCGAACGCCACGCTGGTAACCGTCCCGCCGTAGGAGGTGAACGTGCCCGCGAGCGTGTGGGCGGCCACGTTCCACAGGTAGACGTGCTCGCCCTCGGCGGCCGCGAGCAGCGTGCCGTCCTGGCTGAACGCCACCGAGCCCACCAGGTAGTTGACGTGCACCCCGACGCTGGGCGGCGGCTTCACGCCGGTGAGGGTGGCGACGAGGGCGCCGGAATCGACGTCCCACAGGTACGTGCTGCCGTTGTCGTCGGCGGCGGCGACCAGCGTGCCGTCCGGGCTGAACGCCAGGTCGTCCACGCCCTCGCCGTTCGGGTCGTGCAGGGTCGCCACCCGGTCGCCGGTCGAGACGTCCCAGAGGAAGACGGCGTCGATGCTGGTCAGGCCGCCCGCCGCGAGCAGCTTGCCGTCCGGGCTGAACGCCTCGGAGAAGATCCCGCTCGCCGTGTGCAGGTTGAGGACGACCGCGCCGGTCGCGATGTCCTGCACGTAGGCGTTGAAGCCGTTGCCGGTGGCGACCTGCGTGCTGTCCGGGCTGAACGCCAGCCCGTAGCCCGAGTTGCCCACGCCGCTGAGCAGCTTCATGCCGGCGACATCCCAGAAGTAGGTGTGGCCGTCCTCGTTGGTGCTTGCCAGCAGCTTGCCGTCCGGGCTGAACGCGACGTCGGCTATGTCGCTGCCCGGTTTGGTGAAGGTCGTGACGAGCGTGTCGGTCTCGACGTCGTACAGGTAGCCGAGCGCCTGATTGTCGCCGCCGACGGCCAGCAGCGTGCTGTCCGGGCTGAACGCCACGCTGGGGGCCTGGGTGCCGGGCGGGACGTGCCAGGTGAGGTCCCGCACCGGGACGGCGCTGTTCACCCCCCACCCCGCGCCCGGGCTGCCGTTGCCGGCACTCGGGCTTGCGCCGCTCTTAGCCGAGGTCGGCGCGGGGGTCGGGGTGCCGGCGCGAGACTGCGCGGTCGGCGTGCCCACGTCGGCCACCGCGCTGCGCCGGCTCCCGGCCGATGCGGGGGGAGCGCCGCCGGTGCCGAGGGAGATCGCCAGGACGACCGCGATCGCCGCGGCGACGACGGTCGCGCCGGCCGCGATCACCGCGGGCTTGCGCCGCGACCGCCGGGTGCGCA
>JASHTQ010000561.1 GCA_030040475.1 Streptosporangiaceae bacterium | reverse complement strand
TGCGGCTGGTAGCTGGGGAAGGTGACCCTGGTGCTGAACCGCGACGCCAGGCCGGGGTTGCTGCGCAGGAACCTGTCCATGTCGTCCGGGTACCCGGCCAGCACGATCACCAGCCGGTCCCGGTCGTCCTCGGCCCGCTTGAGCAGGGTCTGCACCGCCTCGGAGCCGAACGCGTCACCGCCGTCGTAGCCGTCGTTGTGCAGCGAGTACGCCTCGTCGATGAACAAGATGCCGCCCATCGCCGAGTCGACGAGCTTGTTGGTCTTGATCGCGGTCGAGCCCAGGTGCTCGCCGACCAGGTCCGCGCGGTGCGCCTCCATCACCTCGGGCCTGATCAGCAGGCCCTGCGCGGCGAAGATCCGGCCGAGGATGCGGGCGACCGTGGTCTTGCCGGTGCCCGGCGGGCCGGTGAACACGAAGTGCCTGGCGGGCGGCTGGCTTGTCAGCCCGTGGGTGTTGCGCAGCTTGGCCGCGCGCAGCTGCGCGGCGATCGCGCGGACCTGCTGCTTGACCGGTTCCAGGCCGACCAGCTCGTTGAGCTCGGCGATCGCGCCCTCGACGGTCGGGGTGTCCTCGTAGCCTCTCAGCCGTGACGTGAGCTCGGCGAAGGCCTGCTCGAGGTCGGCGGCGTGGATCGTCACCAGGTCCTCGCGGGAAGGCTCCGCGGTGCGCGCCATCACCCGCACGTCCCTGGCCTGGCCCGCCTTCTCCAGCAGGCTGCGGACGAACCGGCCGTTGCCGAGATCGTCGGTGATCCGGCGGCGGCCCACCTCTTCGAGGATGCGCCACAGCGCCGGGCTGGCATCCGGGTCGAGTTCCTCGCCGCGGTGCTTGAGCGCGGCCTGCGCGAGGCTCTGCATCTCGGCCGGCGTGTAGCTGGGGAACTTCAGCCGGGTCGCGAACCTGGAGGCAAGGCCGGGGTTGGAGGCGAGGAACGCCTCCATCTGCTTCTCGTAGCCCGCGAGGATGATGATGAGGTTCTCGCGGTCGTCCTCGGCCCGCTTCAGCAGCGTCTGGACCGCCTCCACGCCGAACCTGTCGGTCTGCCCGTCGCCCTCGTTGACCAGGCTGTAGGCCTCGTCGATGAACAGCACCCCGCCGAGCGCGGAGTCGACGAGCTCGTTGGTCTTGATCGCGGTCGCGCCGAGGTACTCCCCGACGAGGTCGGCCCGGTGCGCCTCGCGCACCTCGGGCATCTCGAGCAGGCCGAACGCGTAGAAGATCGTGGCGAGCACCCGGGCCACCGTGGTCTTCCCGGTTCCGGGCGGGCCGAGGAAGACGAAGTGCCGCATCGGGCGCTCGGTGGTGATGCCGGCCACCGTTCGCTGGCGTGCCGCCTCGATCGACGCGGCGATCGAGCGCACCTGCTCCTTGATCGGTGCCAGGCCGATCATCGCGTCGAGTTCGGCCATGGCGTCTTCGACCGAGATCTGCGGCCGTGGCCGCGGCGGGTATCCCGGGCCGCCCGGCTGGTCGCGCGCGGCGTGGTCGGCGTAGGGCAGCGCGGCGGCCTGCGCGCGGACGCCGGGGTGGGCCGGGTGGCGGGGCGCCTGGCCCTGGTGCGGTACGGGCCCCTGGTTCTGGCGGGGACCTTGGTTCTGGCGGCGACCTGCGCCTTGGCCTGTGCCTGTGCCTGCGCTGTGGCCTGTGCCTGTGCCTGTGCCGTGGCCTGGGCCTGGGCCTTGGCCGTGAGCCAGGGCCGGGCCGTAGCCGGGGGCGTGGCCAGGGCCGATCATGCGGGAGTCCTGCACGCTCTTGGCGGTACGCCAGCCGAGCGCGACGGCGGCCAGTACCCAGGCGGCGATCACGCCTGGCAGCGTCGGGACATCGTGCACGCTCTTCATCACGATGACGACGAGCAGTGGCCATATCAGCACCGCCGCCACCGTCCGGCACGGCACGTACCAGCGGCGGAGAGAACCGACGTGCGCCAGGACCGCGACCACCACCGGCAGCGCGATCAGCGACCACCGGACCACCCAGGATGGCTGGGCACCGTAGAGATAGACGATGTAGATGATCCACAACGCGGCCATCGCGACGTAGGCCGAGGCCATCCGGGTACGGACCTTGTTCGCCAGCGCGCTGGGGGCGAGCACCGGGCAGCAGAACAGCACGGCGCCGACGATCATGACGATGCGGCGCGGAAGCGGGGCACGGGCAATGGCCTGCTGGACCCGTTCGACGAGGTTGGGCTTCTCCCGTGCGGCGGGCTGGGCCCTGTCGTTTGGCAGCATCTCGCTTCCTTGCCCCTAGTCAGCCTCGCAGCCTCGCCGACTGCCTGATGATCCACGGGGTCCGCGGCGCCCGCAACCGGTTGCCGGGCAGTCGTATGTCCTTGTATAGCGCATCACCCATGACCGCGACAGCATTCACGTCGATACTGTCGGTAAAAATCGTCATGGCCGGACGGAACAAGGGTCTCCTGTCGATCACCTTCTGATAATTGCCCAGATCTCCATCATGGACCGCGCGCGGGCCGGCGCGTCAAGATAGGCACGGCCGTCGTCTTGCCGACGGGCCGGTTCTCCTTTTGCCTACGGTCTTCCCAGCTGCTTACGGTCTTCCCGGCGGGCGGATCGCCCCGAGTTTCCCGAATGCTCAGAAACGACCCGATAAGGATGATACATGGACAGGATCGAGGCCGAGTTGCTCATCCCCGGACACGGCGCCCCCATCCGCGACGGGGTGGTTCTCCTCGACGGGCCACGGATCAGCTACGCCGGGCCGGCCGCCCTGGCGCCGTCGTCTCCCGGCGCTTCCGTCGCTCGCGTCGCCACGGTGATGCCGGGGATGTGGGACTGCCACGGGCACCTGATCGGCGCACGGTCCATGGACCTCAACGTGGTCGCGCTCGAGCCCGCGGCGGTACGCGCCGCGCGCTGCGCGCGGGACCTGCGTGCCGCGCTCGACGCGGGGATCACCTCGATCCGCGAGGTGGGCGGGCTCGGCGTCTACCTGGCCAGGGTCGTCGCCGAGGGCGTCCTGCCCGGCCCGGCCATCTACGCGGCGGGGTCGATCCTGTCCACCACCGGCGGCCACGGCGACCTGCACGCCTTCCCGCTGGACTGGATCGAGGACTACGGCAGGAAGGCGGACATGTGCCGGCTTGCCGACGGGCCCGACGAGTGCGCGAAGGCCGCGCGCGAGCAACTGCGGCGCAACGCCAAGGTGATCAAGGTGTGCGCGTCCGGCGGCGTCCTGTCCGAGGTCGACGACCCCATCCACCAGCAGTTCACGGCGGCGGAGCTGCGCGCCATCGTGGAGGTCGCCGGGCTCGCCGACCGGGTGGTCGCGGCGCACTGCCACGGGAAGCCGGGCATCATGGCCGCGCTGCGGGCCGGGGCGCGCACGATCGAGCACGGCACCTACCTCGACGAGGAGTGCTGCGACGCGATGCGCGAGAGCGGCGCGATCCTGGTCCCGACCCGGACGATCGTCGAGGACATCCTGCGTTTCAAGGCGCAGGTGCCCGCCTATGCGGTGGCCAAGCTCGAGGCGATCGCCGACACGCACGCGCAGGCGGTGGCGCTGGCCTACGCCAGCGGGGTCACGATCGCGATGGGCACCGACATCGCCATGACGGGTCCCGACCGGCCCAACGCGTGGGGCCAGAACGGCTCGGAGCTCGGCTACCTGGTCAAGCTGGGCATGACGCCGCTCGAGGCGATCGAGGCGGCCACCGCCACCGGGCCGCTGACCCTCGGCCCGCAGGCGCCGCGCAGCGGGCAGCTCGCCGAGGGCTACGACGCCGACGTGATCACCCTGGACGCCGATCCGCTCGCCGACATCGGCGTCCTCGCCGACCCCGGCCACATCACCGCCGTCTGGACCAGCGGCCGCCAGCTCAAGCCGGCGCCGGTCTTTTCATGATCGTGGCCAGTTTTCGGTCATATTCGCCGAAAACTGGCCACGATCATGGTTAGACGGGGAGGGTGAGGTCGATTTCGTCGCGGAGCGGGATGCCGTAGCTGCCGACGGTGGGGATCTCGGGCTTTTCCTGGCGGGACCGGTCGACCGCGCCGGGGCGGAGCTCGGCGAGGCGGAATCCGCGGCGCTGGTAGAAGCGAAGCGCGTCGATGTTGTCGTTGGTGGTGGTGAGGCGGATCTCCCGGCCGCCGCAGCGGCGGGCCTTGCCGACGGCCGCCTCGATGAGCAGGGTCCCGATCCCGGCGCGGCGCTCGATCGCGTTGAGCGTGACGATCTCAAGCACGTCGCCCGCAACCTGATAGGTGAGCAGGCCGGTCAGCCGGCCGGATCGCTCGGCGATGAAGCCGGCCAGCTCGGCTGGCTGGAAGACGGTGCCGTGCACCGCCACGGCCTCCGATCCCCACAACTCGGCGACCAGCCAGGACAGCATCGGCCGGTCGCCGTCGTCGACCGGCCTGATCCTGATTCCCGGCTCGTCCACCTCGCCATTATCCTGCGGCCGGCTCCGCCCGCGGGCGGCGGTGGTCCGGTAAGATCGGCCGGGTCTCGGGGGAGACTCACTTTCGGTGATCAACTATTTACGATAGGTGTGTATCTCGTCACCGCGGCCGCGCTCTGGCCGGTTGGTGAATGTGCGCTCGGATATCGCTGGGCCGTTCGGGGCCTGGCTTGAATGCGTAGGCGGGGGCCGAGCATGAAATGGTTCTTCGAGCCGCCCGGCGGCGGCGGATCGGGTCCGGAGCCTGGTTCCCGGCCGGGCCGGGACGAGGGGGATGACCGGCCTGGCCTTATCGGCCTGCCCGCGGCGGTGCTGCAGCGACACGGTGCGCGGGTGCTCGACCCGCAGGCCGCCGAGGTGGTCGCCGGGGTGCCGTCCGGGCAGGCGCTCGCGCCGACCGTGTACCGGGCGCGGACGCTGCTCGTCCCCGGCGACCTGCTCCGCAGCCCGGAGGTGATGCTCGCCATCAACCGGGTGCTGGAGAGCGCGGGGATGGGCCTGGTCCCGCCGGAGGGGGACGCCGGGGAGGCCCGCGCCGCGGGGGCCGTCGTCGATGCCCTGCGGGACCTGCCGCAGCCCGCGGTCCTGGTGCCGACGGGCGCCGCGCCGGTGGTCGTCGACGCGTGGCGGGCGCTGCAGACGCTGCGGGCGGCGGCGGCCGGGGCGGAACTCGGCCAGGCCGCGGCGGCACCCCAGTCGCGGCCCGGGGTGGACATGGAGATCGTGCGGCGGATCTCGCTGGAGCACCTGCTTGTCGCCTCGGCGATTACCGGGAGCCCGATCGACAACGGGCCCGGCGGGATCGCGGCGGGGCCGGGCAGCGGCGACGGGCCGGGCGCCACCGACTCCTATCTGTTCGGCGGCGGCGACCCGCGCACCCCGGTCGCGGTGGCGCTCGATGCCCCGCGGCGCAGGCCGGCCGGGGAATGCCAGGCCGAATACGGGCGGCGTCCCGTGGTGGCGGTGCTGGACACCGGGGTGCGGGCGCACCCGTGGCTGGACGTGACGGGAGATCCCGGCGGGTACGAACTGGCCGCCGACGGCTTCGTCGCGGTGGACCACGCGATCCAGGACGCGGTACGGCGGACCGGGGAGCGGGCGCGGCAGGACGGCGACCGGCAGCGGCAGGTCATCCGGGACCCGTGGGACGCCCCGGTGGCGGAGAACCCGCTGGTCGGCGAGCTCGGCCCCGCGCTCGGTCACGGCACGTTCATCGCGGGCATCGTCCGCCAGGTCGTGCCGGACGCACGGGTCCTCGCGGTGCGGGTCATCCACAGCGACGACGTCTGCTACGAGGGCGACATCCTCTGCGCCCTGCGCCACCTGGCAACCCGGGTCGCGCTGGCCGCCGACGGTGACCCGGCAGGCATGGTCGACGTGGTGTCGCTGTCGTTCGGGTACTTCGCCGAGTCCGCGGCCGACCTGGCGGCGACCTCGGCGCTGTGGCAGGCGATCGAGGTCCTGCTCGACCTGGGGGTCGTCGTGGTCGCGGCGGCGGGAAACTACGCCTCCAGCCGGCCGTTCTACCCGGCGGCATTCGCGCGGCGGCCCGCCGCGGTACCGGTGATCAGCGTCGGCGCGCTGAACCCGAACGGGACGAAGGCGGTGTTCAGCAACGCCGGGGACTGGGTCACGGCGTGGGCGCAGGGCGCCGCGGTGGTCAGCGCCTACCCCGTCGACGTCAACGCCAGCCGTGCCCCCGAGCTCGTGGTTCGCGCCCCGGCGCGGGCCGGCCGGGAGTCCCTCGATCCCGACGACTACTCCGGCGGCTTCGCGGTCTGGAGCGGCACCTCGTTCTCGGCGCCGGCCATGGCCGCGCTCGTCGCCGGATCGCTGCTGGCCGGGGCGGCCGCGGGCGGCCCGCGGCTCGACCAGCCCGGGGTGCAGGCGGCGCGGGACCGGGCGGCGGCCGCGGTCGCGAACCTGCGAGGTGAGCAGGGTGCCTGAGCGCGGCCGCGTCACCGTGCGAACCGGCCGACAGGACCGCGGTCAGGTCCCGGCGCAGGCGAGGCGGCAGGACAGTACGCGGGTCCCGGCGCAAGCCGGGCGGCAGGACCGCGGGCGGGTCCCGGCGCAAGCCGGGCGGCGGGACCGTGGGGAGCACATCGCGGGACTGCTCGAGGCGGCCAGGGCGGGCAGCGACGAGGCGCTGGGCCGGATCGTGGCCGAGCACAGCCCGCTGCTCTGGCACGTGGCGCGGGCGGCCGGGCTGAGCTCCGGCGATGCCGAGGACGTGCTGCAGACGGTGTGGCTGCGCCTGCTCGCCCACCTCGACGACATCCGCACGTCGGCGGCCCTCACCGGCTGGCTGGTCGTCACGGCAAGGCGCGAGGCGTGGCGGGTGCGCGCCGCCGGGCGCAGGCAGGTCCCGGCGGAAGGCGAGGCCCTCGACACCCTGCCCGACCAGGGCGCCGGCCCGCAGGAGCAGGTCCTGATCGACGACCAGCGCCGCACGCTGTGGGTGACCATCGCCCGGCTTCCCGCGCGGTGCCAGGAACTGCTGCGGATCGTCGCCTTCGTGCCCCGGCCGGACTACTCGGCGGTGGCCGCCGAGCTCGGCATGCCGGTCGGGAGCGTGGGTCCCACCCGCGGCCGGTGCCTGGCCAAGCTCCGCGTCCTGCTGGGCCTGGACCCGGAGGGGAGCCTGGTATGACGTCCTCGTCTTCTTCCGGTTCTTCCGGTTCTTCCCGCGCGCCGCTCGACGACCTCGACCTGGGGCTGCTTGACCGCGTCCGCGAGATGTACCAGGCCGCCGACCCCATGCCGGAGGACCTGCCGGAACGGATCTGCTTCCGGCTCGCGCTGCGCGACCTGGAGGTGGAGGTCGCCCGGCTTGCCGCAGGCCAGGACCTGCTGGTGTCCGCCGCCCGCGGGACCGGGCAGAGCCGCACGATCACGTTCGACAGCGACAGCCTGACGATCATGATCCGGATCGACGCGAACGGGGACGGGACGGTGCGCGTCGACGGCTGGCTGGCTCCGGCCCAGTGCGCCGGGATCGAGCTGAAGACCTCCGCCTCCACGGATGCGCTGAGCGCGAGCAGCGACGAGCAAGGGCGCTTCGCCTTCGCCCGGGTGCCGAGGGGGACCGCCCAGCTGGTGGTCCGGCCCGAGGGCCAGGGGCGGCCGGTGGTGACGCCGGCGCTCGCCCTGTGACGGAGCCGCCCGTTGGCTCGCCCCGGGCAGTCCGCGTCCTCGCTCGCCCGGGCCGAGCGGCTGGCCCGCGAGGCGCGCG
>JASHTQ010000560.1 GCA_030040475.1 Streptosporangiaceae bacterium | reverse complement strand
GGCGCCCCGGCCATCAGTTGACTCCCGCCATCGACGCGTTGCGCTGGGCGGCCCGCAGCCGCTGCGCCAGGATCCGGCCCAGGTCGAACAGCAGCCGCCTGGCCAGCGCCGGGTTCGTGGCCGCGAGGGCGTCGAACTCGGCCGGCGATAGTTCGGCGAGCACCGCGGGCGTCATCGTGCGGACCATGGCCGAGCGGGGGGCACCGTCGAAGAACGACAGCTCCCCGAGCACGCTGCCGACCTCGATCGTCGCGACCCGCCGGAGCCTTCGCCTGCCGTGCTCGGCCAGCACCTCCAGCCGGCCGTCGAGGACGAGATATAGCGACCGCTCCCGCTCCCCCGCCGTCACGACCGTCTCGCCTGGACCGAACCTGCGGTGCCTGGTATGCCTGAGCAGGGTCGCCCACTCCGCTTCAGAAGCGTCCGCCAGCAGCTGTTCGACCTGGCCGGATGGGGCGGGCTGCTCGTTCGGGTAGTCGAAAAAGGACACTAGGCTCCCCTGCTCGGAATTCTCCCCATCGCGGTTAAGCCGTCGGAAAGGGGAGCACGCCTTCGCGCCTGGCCGAATCAGCGAGCACCCGCCCAGCTGGAATCCTCCCCAGCGCACATTGTAGAATTCGCCCTTGTACGCGTAAACACCCGTTGGGATGAACTGGCCGGAAATCCACGCGAGGCTATGGCGAAAGAACACGCCGCCGGCCGCCTGCGTCTCGTGACTTAAGGCCGGTGCCGCCGGCCGCGGCTGGCGGCGAGGGGGAGCTGTGAGGTGGGAGCCGGCAGTGAGCGCCCGCGGCCGTCGGCGCGACGATCGGGCATGGCGGCTCGCGGATCCCGTCGTTCCGCGCCCCGGGTCCCGGCTCGACCGGGCCGGCTGCGGACCCGATCGGGCCGCCTGCAGAAAGGGCGGCATGGCTCATGGCCTTTGACCGGGAGCTGCTGAGTAACGCGCTGCCCGCCTACGACATCGGCGATGAGCTGGGCAAGGGCGGCATGGGAGTGGTCGTCTCCGGGCAGCACCGCCAGCTCGACCGCCGGGTGGCGATCAAGCAGCTTCCGGTGTCCGTCGCCGCCGATCCGGAGATACGGCGCAGGTTCACCGCCGAGGCCCGGGTCCTCGCCTCCCTTGATCATCCGCACCTGGTGCCCGTCTACGACTTCGTCGAGCGCGAGGACGTGTGCCTGCTCGTGATGGAGTTCCTGCCCGGCGGGACGCTGCGGCACCGGGTGGCGGCCGCGGGCGGCTTCACCGCTCCGCACGCGGTGGCGGTGACGCTGGCCTGTACCAGCGGGCTCAGCGCGGCGCACCGGCGCGGGATCTTGCACCGTGACGTCAAGCCGGAGAACATGCTGTTCGCCACCAGCGGCGTGCTCAAGGTCGCGGACTTCGGGATCGCCAAGGTCCTCGGCGGACCCGGCACGGCCATCACCAAGCTCGGCGAGGTGATCGGCACGCCCGCCTACATCGCCCCGGAGCAGGTCCGCGGCGGCAGCCTCGGACCCGCGACCGACATGTACGCCGTGGCGACGATGCTGTACGAGCTGCTCGCGCGCCAGCTGCCGTTCGCCAGCGAGGGCGATGACCTGGCGCTGCTGTTCAAGCACGCCTACGAAAAGCCGATTCCGCTGCGCGAGGTGGCGTCCGGCGTGCCCGAGGCGCTCGCCGGCGTGGTGATGCGCGGCCTGGCAACGGAGCCCGCGAACCGGTTCGCGACGGCGGAGGACTTCGGCGTCGCACTTGCCGGTGCGGCCGCCGAGGCGTGGGGCCCGGGCTGGCTGGCCGCCGAGCAGGTCCCGATCATGGACGCGGGAGCCATCATCGGCGCCGCCGGACGCGCGACCAGTCCCCCGCTCCGGGCCGCGGCCACCGTCTCGGTCGCGCCGCCGGGTTCTGTGCCGGTTACCGGTGACCGTGACAGCCCGTTGTCGCATGCGCCCACCCTCGCGCCCGGGGCGGCCGCCGCGGCCACTGGGCCATCGGCGCCCGGGACCATCGCTACCGCTGGGGCGGGGGCGGCAATTGGGGCGGTCGGGGCAGCTGGGGCTGGAGCTGGGGGCGGGACGGGCGCGGCGGGAACGGCGGCCGGGACGGGAACGGCGGCCGGGACGGGCGCGGCTGGCTCCGAGGTGGCTGGTCCGGAGGCCGCGGACGCGGCGGCGGCGGCGCGGCGGCGCAGGAACATCATCGTGGCCGTCGTGGTGGTCGTGCTGATCATCATCCTGGCGATCTTCGTGCTGCCGAAGATGTTCCACACCTACTCGGGCGGCCTGGGTCCGCTGCACGCCCAGCTAGTCCGGGCAGGGCGCAGCTAGCCGACCCGCCGCCTTCCTGGTACCTTCTCGCCATGGCGACGGCCGGCGACCCTACGGGCAGGCTCGGGCGGCTCGGCGTCTTCGCCGACCTGACCGAGGGCGAACTGCGCGACGTCGCGGCCGAACTGACCGAGCGGTCGTTCCCCGAGGGCCACTGGGTGGTCCGGCGGGGCCAGCCGGGCGCGGGGCTTTTCGTCGTCGTCGACGGCGAGGTCGGCGTGCTCATCGACGACGAGGAACGGGCCACGCTCTCGGTGGGCAGCTTCTTCGGCGAGGTCTCGGTCCTGCTTGACGAGCCGACCACGGCCGACGTCATCGTGCGCAAGCCGCTGCGCTGCCTGGTGATACCACCGGAGCAGGTCGAGGCGTTCCTGGTGGCGCACCCGCGAGTGATGTTCCGCATGTTCCAGGCGGAGGCACGGCGCCTGGCGACCGCCGACCCGGAGCGCAGCTGACGATGGACAGTCCAGGGTCGAAAGCGCTGCCGGGTTACCTGCCGATCGCCGAGCACGGGATCATCGGCGACCTGCACACCGTCGCGCTCGTGGGCACCGACGGCAGCATCGACTGGTACTGCTGCCCGGCGTTCGACTCCCCCAGCGTGTTCGGCGCGATCCTGGACCGGGCGCGCGGCGGCTACTACCGGATCGCGCCGACGGCCGGCGACTGCACGACCAAGCAGCTCTACCTGCCCGACACGAACGTCCTCATCACCCGGTACCTGACCGCGGACGGCGTCGGGGAAGTCCAGGACTTCATGCCGGTCGAGCGCGTCCCCGGGCGCATCCACCGGCACCGGCTGATCAGGCGGGTGCTCGGCGTCCGCGGCCAGATGCGCCTGGCGGCCGACGTCCAGCCGCGCTTCAACTACGGGCGCGACGAGCACGCGACGCTGTTCTACGAGAACGGCGTGGTGTTCCGCTCGCCGGGCATGTCGATGTCGCTGCAGGCCTCGCTCCCGCTGCAGCCCGACGGCACGGGCGTCCGCCGCGAGTTCACGCTGGAGCCCGGGCAGAGCGTGACCTTCGTGCTCGAGCAGGTGCCGGAGACCTACGTCCCCCGGTCCTACTCGGAGGAGGAAACCAGGGAGGCGTTCGAGAACACCGTCGGCTACTGGCGCGGCTGGCTGGCCACGTCGCGCTACCAGGGCCGCTGGCGGGAGATGGTGCACCGCTCGGCGCTGACGCTCAAGCTGCTCACCTACGCGCCCACCGGCGCGATCGTCGCGGCCGCGACGACCAGCCTGCCCGAGGCCATCGGCGGGGCAAGGAACTGGGACTACAGGTACACCTGGATCCGCGACGCCGCGTTCTCCATCTACGCCCTGCTGCGGCTTGGCTTCACCGAGGAGGCGGCCGCGTTCATGGGCTGGCTGACCCAGCGCTTCTCCGAGCCGCGCCCTGGCAGCACCGACCCGCTGCAGGTCATGTACGACATCCGCGGCGGGTTCGACCTCAAGGAGCAGGTGCTGCCGCACCTGGAGGGCTACCGCGGCTCCGCCCCGGTGCGGATCGGCAACGGCGCCGCCGATCAGCTGCAGCTCGACATCTACGGCGAGCTGATCGACTCGGTGTACCTGCACGACAAGTACGGGGCCCCGATCGGCCACGACGCGTGGTCGGATCTGTGCCGGGTCATCGACTGGATCGCGGGCCACTGGGACCAGGCCGACGAGGGCGTCTGGGAGGTGCGCGGCGGCAGCCAGAACTTCACCTACTCGCGGCTGATGTCGTGGGTGGCGGTCGAGCGCGCGATCCGGATGGCGATGCGGCGCGGCCTGCCCGCCGACATCCCCGGCTGGCAGTCGACCCGCGACGCGATCTACCACCAGATCATGCGCAACGGCTGGCACCCGGAGCGCGGCGCCTTCGTGCAGCATTACGACACGGACGTGCTCGACGCCAGCCTGCTGCTGATGCCGCTGGTCAAGTTCGTCGCGCCGGCCGACCGCCGGTGGCTGTCCACGCTGGACGCGATCGGGAACGAGCTGGTCTCCGACTCGCTGGTCTACCGGTACAACGTGGAGGCCTCGCCGGACGGCCTGGAGGGCGACGAGGGCACGTTCTCGATCTGCACGTTCTGGTACGTCGAGGCGCTGGCCCGCGCCGGGCGCCTGGACGAGGCCCGGCTGGTGTTCGAGAAGATGCTGACGTACGCCAACCACCTGGGCCTGTACTCCGAGGAGATCGGCCTGACCGGCGAGGCGCTCGGCAACTTCCCGCAGGCGTTCACCCACCTGGCCCTGATCAGCGCCGCCTACTGCCTGGACAGGCAGCTGGGCTGAGCGCTAGAGGCTGACCCCGAGCAGGGCGTCGACGGTGTCCCTGACGAGCCGGGCGCCGGCGGCGTCCCGGGGCGTGAGCCGCAGCGGCGCGTCGGCGAGTACCCGGTCGGCCCAGCGGTCGACGACGGCGAGCGCGCCGGGGGCGTCGAGGTCGTCGCGCATCCGCGCGCGCACGCCCGCCAGCACCTCGTCCGCCGCGTC
>JASHTQ010000559.1 GCA_030040475.1 Streptosporangiaceae bacterium | reverse complement strand
CCGGCCGACGGCGCGGCGTCCCGGTCCAGGCGCAGCGTAGCCGAACCGGTGAACCCGGCCCGGTCCCGGCCGTGGCCGGTGTCATACGGCACCGTGCGCAGGTCGAACGCGGCCAGGCGGACGGCCCGGTGCACGTCCCGCCAGGCTTCCTCATCGACGGCCAGCGGATTGGCGGCCGGCAGCGAGAGGTTCCAGCGCCGCCGCCACGAACCGACGATCAGCCGCGGGTCGGGGAGGACGACGTCCGCGCCGTTCTGGGAGAAATAGGTGGGCGACGCGAACGTGACCGTGACGGCGCCCGGCGCCGGACCGGCAGCCAGCCGAGCGTGGGTGACCCGGCGTTGCGTGCTTTCGACGACCGCGCACGTCACGTGGCCAACGCGAAGCACATCCGCGGTGACCGTCCCGGTCGGCGGCGGATCGTCAGGCAGCCAAGCCGCCCGCCACGTCCACTCGCCGGACGCGGCCGGGAGCGCGTTACGGGAGGCCGCTGGGGGTGCTTCACTAGACGCAGCCAGGCGCGCCTCACCGGACTCGGCTGGGGGCGCCGGGCGCAGCGGCCAGACCGCGAAGGGCTTCTCCTGCCCCAGGTGCCCGGCGCCGTCGGCCTCGAACAGGGCGCACGCCAGTCCGTGCAGCTGGCGCGTGTCCGGCCGCACGGTCCAGGTCGCCTTCAGGCGCACTTCTATCAGCGTCGGCATTGGCTCAACCCGTCGTCGCAGACGGCCCTGGCCACATAAGCGGGCGCTTCCGTGGGCCTCATCCACCGGGCCTCCGGCCGCGACTTCACGGCTGACCCAGATGGGATGGCGTCACGCCGGTGGTTCCGGCAGTCGGCCGGAACCAGCGCTGGAGTTCGGCCCGGACCTGAGCTTCGCTGGGACGGCCGACGTCGGCCGAGCGGCCTTCGCCGACGATCTGGAGCTGGGCACGTACCGGCGGAGGCAGCCATTCGGCATAGAATGCGAGCGAACGAAGCCACCAGATCGAGCCGTCATGGCGAACGCGAAGCCACAGTGGCGAGGCGCGCCTGGCGGGTTTACCGTCGATGAGCACGCTTACCGTTGCCATGCGCTGGCGGGGCCTGCGCTGTGGGTCGTCCGTCCGTGGCCGTCCCTGGTGGTCGCTGTACGGAATGGGCAGGCCGAGAGCGCCGGCAATGAGCGGCTGGCGCTGCCGTCCGCGGTTAAGGAAGGGCTGCACCACGTCGGTGTAGGTCTGAGAGTGGGTGCCACGGGGTGGTTGAGGGTCGCCTGCCCGGCGATTGGCTCCGTGCCGGAACGCGAACAGCATGTCGCCCGTGATGTCGAGGGCGCGCCGCCAGTCTGCGGCTGCGGCGAGCCTGTCCTCAGCCGGTGAGCTGTGCTGGTACTGGCCAGGGACGAAACACGGGTAGGACGGCAGACCGCCCTCGGTCTGCGCGGTGCCCGCGGCGATGCCTAGGTCGCTGATCGCCGGGCCGACGCAACGGAGGACGGCTTCCAGGTCGGCGACCGTGTCGCCGACCAGCCAGGCCGGGTCGAACCGCCCGGTGGCCAGGCTCTCCGGCACCTCGTCCACGGCCAAGGTGCCGAAACCGCGACGCGCCCGGGCGCCGACGCCGCCGAACGTGCGCAGCGCCCACAGGGCGGACAGGAACAGGTCCGCATGGGCGGGCACGCCGGTATTGCGGACCCGCAGCGGGATCTCGCTGGGCGGAAGCAGGCAGCGGTACGGTGGCTGATCCTCCTGTTTCTTCGTGACGAGCAGGCCGGGTCCCATGAGGTAGCGCGATCCCTCCCCGGCGGTGGCGGCGGGGAACTCGGTGAACTGGACCCGGCCGGCTCTTAGCAGGATCGGCGAGGGCCCGCCGCTGTCACCGCTCCGGGCGGCGCCGAACAGCGCGGACTCGACAGCGTGGAGGCGCCCGATGTCGTTACCCACGTGCGCCCCGGCGAGTGCGCGCAGCCAGTACGCGAGGACTCCCCGCAGACTGGGGACCGGGAACGGCAGCTGGGCCGGGCCTGGGCCGGTGACGTCGAACCTGCCCAGGAAGGCGGGAGTGACCGTGCGAAGATGCAGGTCATGCCACGGTGCTGTCATCGTGCTCATCCTCCTCGGCGCCAGCGCACGTGGGTCAGCGGTGCGGTTACCGGCTGGTCGTCCCAGACGATCTGCAAGAACACTCCGGCGGCGAAGCTCCACGCGGCCGCGAGCGCGACCAGGAGCGGGACCGCCAGGGCTTGCCCGTGGCAGGAGTGGACCGCATACCAGCAGGACAAGGACGGTCCGCCGGCCGGGGCGGCGGCGAACACAGGAAGCAGGAACCTCAGGCCGATCAAACTGACCAGGAGTCCGTGCACCAGACCGAACAGCCCCACCAGGGCCGGCCTGCCGGCCAGCCGTTTCCCGTGCAGACCGTGCTGGGCGGCCTGGATGTAGAGGTAGGCGAGGGCCGCCACGGCCAGCCCGATCGCTGCCAGCAGCGCGGGGAGAGCGTGGCCGCTGACGCCACCCGTGTACCACCAACTCGGGCCGAATGCGGCCAGGGCCAGGAGACCGACGGCCGCACTGGCGGGCTGGCGCAGCAGCCACGGCCACGCGGCGCGGGCGTCGGCGATCGTCGCCGCAGCCACGAGGAGGTAGGCGCCGCCGGCCGCGCTCGCCGCCGCCGTGTAGGCCCAGCTCCAGGCGAGGATGGACGCGAGCAGCGCGAATACCACGGTGACCAGCACAGCGGCCAGCGCCGCCGCGGAGAATCGCAGGGCGGCACGGCATGCCGATCGCCGCACCGCGGCCGCTACCGTCCACCAGGCGAAACGAGGCAGCAGCAACCTGATGACGGCGAACCGGGCCGCTTCCCGGCCGGGTGCGTCGACGCGATCTTCTGCTTGTGCCGCCTCGCCCGGGCGGTCAAGGCCGAGCCTGGCCCGGGTCACCGGCACGGCGACGATATCCCTCGCATCGGACTCGACGTCGCCGATCCGGCCGGCAAGCTGCGGGTAGTCGTCGATCGTCGCGAGCACGATGAGCAGGTCGTCGCGGGCCTGCCGGGCGAGCGCCACTAGCCTGCCGACGTCGTCATCGACCCGGCGCAGGTCCTTGTCCGACGGGTGGCCGAAGCCGGTGAACGGGAGGGACAGCAGCCGCCAGCGGGTGCGAGCCAGGTGAACCGCCCCCAGCCGCGCAACGTGCGGTAGCCCGCCCGCCCGCGCGGTGCTGCTACCGTTATCCGCAGTAAGCGCATACAACGCCTCGTAGATCTCCACCAGCGTGCTCCAGCGGCGCTTGTCGCCCAGGTCCTCGGCGAACACCTCAATGACGTCCCGTGGCCGGTAGGCGAAGAACTCAAGGACCTCGTCGTTTCCAGTGCTGGCGAACAGTTCCTTCCAGGCATCGACACGCCGTGCGGACCCTCTGGGCCCTCCGATGGCAAGAATCCTGTCGACCTCCTCGCCGCGCCTGTCCATCAGCTCCTGGGTCACATGTTGCGCGAAGCGATGGTCGCTGAGGCCGCCCGGAAGCGCCACCCGTCGGCTAGCCAGCGCGAGCCATCCGCCCTTGTCGGCGGCCACTGGCGCCGTCATGGGCCCGCCAGCCCCGGCCGACCGGGCGTGAGCCGCTCGCCAAGCACGGCGAGGTAGCCGTAGCCGAACGCGTTCAGGCCGCCCTTCTCGGTCCAGGCCAGGCCCTCGAGCGTCCGGGCGCCCTTGTTGAGCGTCCGGGCGCCCTTGTTCCGTTCCTTGTCCCGGATGCCGGTCAGTTCGCCGCGCATGTCGTCGGTGTCGGCCACGTCGAACCTGCGCATGCCGATCGGCGTCGCGGTCGCGTGCGGGTCGTCGCTGTCCTCGAAGACATAGCAGGCGCGGACCCGGTCGTCGGCGAGGGAGTACAGCACCTCGGTCATCGCGAGCGTGTGCAGGAGCGTTGCCTTGAACCCGCCGGTCAGGTGGACTTCCATCTCCTCGCCGATGTCGAAGGCGGCCCGCAGCAGCCTCCCGATCCCGGCGACCGCCTCGATGAACTTACCCTGAGAGCGGGGGTCGAGCCCGCGGAGCCGCGCGACGGTCAGCGTCCCCGGGTCGAGCCGTAGCGGCAGCGGCGTGTCCGTTAGCCCTTCCGGGGTGGTCAGGTAGGTCACGCCGGACAGCGCCGTTCCGGCGATGTGCTGGGCGACATACAGTGCGGCAGCCACTCCCCTGCTCGTGTCGGAGGCAAGGACCAGCACCCTGTCCCCGCGGTCGAGGAGTCGTCCGTGCAGGCGCCCGAGCCCGCTGCTTGCCGCCAGGCTGTTGGTTTCCGCACACAGCACTCGCGGGTCCCACTTGAGGAGGCGGGCCCCATCGGCGTAGGCGGCGGCATTGTCGGCCCACCAGCTGCAGACCTCCTCGTCCGGGCGGGCGAGCACGCCCTGACCGAGGTCCTCGGCGTGCTTGACCAGCCGCCCTGGCTTCGCATCGCGCGGGCCCTTGTCGGCCTTGGGAACCAGCCCGTCCAGGATCGAGACGCCGCAGGGCACGACGTATACGGTCATCGCGCCGGCTCCGGCCGTGCGAGCGTGTCCGGGCTTACGACGGCGTCCATATAGCCATACCCCGCCGAGGTCTTCGCTCCGACGCCGATGTCGTCCACCGCGGCCTTCAGCACGTCGGCGGCCGTCCCGACGTCCGGCTCCGGGCCCAGGAGATACGCGATGAACGTTCCGCCTTGCACGGCAAGGAACGGGACCGGCACCGGGTTGACATACTCGGCGGGAGGTGGGCGTTCGCCGCTGCCCGCCGCGACGTGCCCGGTGTGGTAGTCGCGAGCATGCGGGGTGAGGACATGCTCGGCGACGGAGACGCCGGCGGGTCCGGGCAGCGCATCGAGGAAACGCACCGTCCCTTGCGCTGCTTTCGCGCTGGCGGTCGCAACGGAGCCGATGTCGGCGTGCTCCCGGGATGCCTCGGGTTCGCCGACCGGACGTGGCGTGCCGAAGAGGCGAGCACGCACGCCGGCCGACACGGTGGCCGAGTCCCGCGCGTACGCGTCGGCCACTCCCTTCAGGGCAGTCGCCGGAATGACGGGCCAGCCATAGGTGCCGTGCAGTTCGATGCCCACGTCACGAATCCCGCCAGATCCGGTACCGGTGATCAGCGCTCCCTGCGGCGTGAACTCGACGGCGCGAATTGCCGCATTGGTCGCCGCGGCCAGCGACTCGACAGCCTTGGCGCGCCGGGCGGCGAGCGCGGCGCGCAGCTCACCGGTCTGGTTCTGGCCAAGGCCGGTCTCGACGGCCCAGGTCCGTATCGGCAAGTCGTCGAGGTCACCGAAGCGCACGGCGCCGACCTCGGAGGTGACCTTGAACACGACGGTCCGGTGCAAGATCAGCCGGGCGTTCGCGCTCTCGGCTCCGGTACGGCTATCTTGCGGCTGGGCACCCGGACGCCGTAGCCGGGGCATGCCGTCCTCGTCGGTGACGATGAGCCGACCGGACAGCGGGCCGACCAGCTGCCATGACCGTTCCTGGTCAGGCATTGCCGGCATCTCCCCGTTGGCCGCGCCGGGTAGCCGCCGCCTCACGTCCCCGGCGGGGAGCCGAACGCTCCAGCGCTTCGGCCAGCCGCCGCAGCCAGTTTGCGAACTCCTCCAGCCGGATGGTCGCCCGGGCCAGGTCGTGGGAGCTGACCCTGGCGGGGTCGCTGATCCGGGCGAAGAACTCGATCGCGTCCGGCCGCTCTTCCCCCCAGCCCCATACGACCGCGATCTCGGCCAGCAGCGCGTCGCGAACCGTCCGGTAGGCGATCTCAAGCGGGTCGTCATCGCCTGCCTTGGAATAAAGGAACGCCATCGTGGCGGGAAGCCCACTGGTGCGCAGCAACGCGGGCAGGCCCTTCAGGCGGGTGATCACCTCGGCCGGCGCCGATCCCCCGGCCGCCCGGCTGATCGTATCCAAGGCCACGGAGGCCCGGCCGGCCAGGCCGACGTCTAGCCGCTGCAGGCTCATGGCCGCGTGCCGTTCGCTGGACTCGCGCCATCCGGCCGGGCGACCCGGCACCACATGAGGCCCTTGCCGATCGTCTCGTCGCCGCCCACCTGGATCACCGTGTCGTTGAGATGGTCAGCGAGTGCCGCGAGGTATTCCGGGGAGGCCGATTCCAGCAGGGCCGCGAGGATGGTCTCGGCGGGCAGGTACTCGCTGTAGAAGGGGCCGTGCCGGACGGCCTTGGTGGGGTTGCCGTCCTCGTCCTGCGCGCCGAGCTGCACCCTGGCTACGACGGCGGTACACTCCTTCGTGATGGCCGCCAACGCCGTGTCGGAGACCTGGTAGAGGTCCTTGACCAGCTTCCTGCGGAAGAAGCTGTGCTCGTCGAGTGTCGGCAGTGCCGCTTCGGCCAGGCGTGCCGTCCACTTCTCCAAGCCCGGATCGCCCACCGCGGTGAACGCGTAGGAGCCGAGCACGACCGACTTGGTGCGGGGCTTCTTGCCGCCCCTGGTCCTGGTCTCGGTCATCAGGCAGCCGGTATCGTCGTCGCCGTCTTCGGCCTCCGGGGATTCAGGCGCGCCGGAATCGGAGCCCATGGCGACTTCCTCGTAGGTAAGCCCGGCCAGGGCCGCGCGGCGACCCAGCCGGGCGCGGGCGAGCGGGCCGGTCACCCAGGCGAACCCTTCGAGCGACGGCGCCGGGAATGCCACCAGTTGGGCCTCGTGGATCCGGACCCCGCCGGGCGAAAGAGCGCCCGCCGCGATGCCAGACGCCGGCGGAGGCGAGCCGAACATCCCCTTCCAGGTGCCTTCATCCAGCACAGGCGGTCTGAGGTGGTCGCGCAGGGCGCCCTTCAGGCTCTCGCCCTTGATGATCGGCAGCCCGCTGCTCACCTCCCGCTGGATGGGCAGGTCCAGCGCGCCCTGCCCGGCGTCCGCGCCGGGATGCACCGGCGTCTCCGCGTACAGGAACAGCAGGGCGCGATTCAGGCCCGTGGTCATTCCGGCTCACCAGCTCCCGGTCAGTGCGAATCCAAAACCCGCCGTGGCCAGCGCGTCCCTGGCCTGGGGCAACGTCGAGCGGCGCAATCCGGCCGCGGCTTCGAGCGCCGCGGCCTCGCTGCCGAACTTCAGGTAGTAGACGCTGCCCGCCGGAACCGCCCACATCAGTTGCCCGCCCCCGATCGCCCCGGTAGCCCGGTCGGCGGTGGCTGTCGTTATCACCTGCGGGTCACCAAGCGCGGCGGCGACCAGTTCGGCGCCGGCCCAGCAGGACAGGTCTGGCCGCCAGCCGCCGGTGAACACCGCGGGGCTGGCCAGATACAGCAGCAGCCGGCCGTCGGAAGCTCGCGCAGCCGGCGGGGGCAGCACCGGCGCGTCGACCTCGTCGTGTACCTGGGCACAGCGGCCCCGGCCGCCCAGCGGCACGGTATCGGCCAGCGGTGCGCTCGGGCCGCCGATACAGCACACCGCGAACCCCAGTCCGTCGGCGGGGCGCAAGTGCTCGGTGGAGTAGAGCATGCGCTCAGAGGCGGTGCCGTCTTCGTTCAGGGCCAGCCCGACACGCCGCTCGGTGTCCCACGGCGCTGCCACGGTATCGCCAGAGACGTCGCCCTCTGCCAGGTAGTCGGCTAGTTCGGCGGTCTCCCACCAGCCTCCGACCGGATCGCCTTCGCCGGTCAGCAGGGTGGTCACCGACCCGCGCAGGTCATGCTCGACGCCGGCCAGGATCTCGCTGCCGCCGTCTGCCCGGCTGCCCACGGTCAGGCGGCGCGGCACAGAATCCGCATCCGCGCCGACGACATCAAATGGGACCGGCCAGCGTGTACGCCAGATTCCGTTCTTCCGTATCACCGGCACCGGGCCAAGCAGCCGTTCGGGTACCTGACGTCCCCGTGCCGCAGCATCCAGTCCCGCACCGGGCGGCGCCCGGTAGGCGGCACCGATCGCTCCGGCCAGCGTGCTCGGCGACGGCTGGACGGCATGCGCGACGGACTGCAGGCCCGCATCGAACGCCCGCCCGTCTCGTATGGTCAAGGTGTCCAGAGGCTCCAAGACCACCCAGCGCTCGGCGTTCACGATGACCGCCCCTGAGCGGCAAGGAAGCGGGCGACCACCACACTGTTCGCGCAGTCGACGAAACCCCGCTCACCCGGCGCGCTTCCGCACAGCGCGGCCAGCGCGCGGCCGGCGGCCGGGACGTGCTCGTCGGCGATCCCGTGCCGCGCGGCCCGACGGGACAGTTCCCGCTCCAGCCAGTCTCGGCCGAGCTCGGCTAGGGCCTGCCGGTCGTCCTCCAGGCCCGAGGCCAGCCGCCCCGACAGCGGGCCCGAGATCGCGGCCGCCAACTCCGCGAGGTAGCCGATCATGGGCCGCGCCGGAGTCACCCTCTGGTCCAGCCAGGGCAGAACGACCCTGGCTCGCTCGCCGCCCCTGTTCAGCACGGCCACGCCGAGGCCAGGCCTGCTGCGTTTCTTCGCATCCTTGAGCAGCACCTGTGCGGCCGAGACCGCAGACTGAAGTGGCCAGGAGGCATGGAAGAACACGATCGCCGTGCTCGCGGACGCCGGTCCGAGGGTGGCGGCCAGAGCGCCATCCTCAGCGAACATCTGGTTGAGCGTGCGGGCGGCGGTCAGGGCACGCTCGGCTGGCAGCAGGGCAAGGACGTCGTCGCCGCCTGCGTAGACCACCCGGCCCAGGCAAGCGGACGACTCGGCGGCTTCCTGCTGGCGCTGTGCGACATCGGCCAGGGCGCGGGACACGGACCTGTGCCAGTGGAGCGGATCACCGGCGCCGGCGGGGAACGCGCCGAGTCGTTCCCCCATCCGGTCGGCGTCCTGCGCCAGCACGGCCAGGTACGCAGACAGGGGCGGTATTCCGGCCTTGGCCGCCGCCCGGGCCAGCGTGACGGCGGCCCTACGGCCGTCCTCACACTGCCGCGCAGGTGGTTCTATGCTCAGGTCATAATCCCGGCGCAGCCCGTCCGGCGCCCATGTCTCAGGAACGGACCACGATCCCTCCAAGCCGCGTAGCCATCCCAGGGCCTCGTCGTCGGTTGCCGTCATCCCGGGCAATGCGCCGGACCCGCGCCGCATCGTCGCCGCGGCTGTCTCGTCGACGCTGTCGCGAAGGGTCTCGACGGCCTGATTGAGGTCCGCCACCGCCCCCCACAGATCGCCGTCATCCTCGCCCAAGCGGATAATCGCATCGCGGTACGGGGCCGTGGCGATCGACCACGTTGACGGGAAGCCCGCGCCATGCGCGCGTCCATACCAGCGTTTGGTGTGCCCGACCGCGGAGAGCGCTTCGTTGCGCCGGGCGTAGCCGGTCTTCGGTGCCCGGGCCGCGGAAATAGAGGCCCAACGGCCCGTCAGTGCGCATATCCCATGCTGGTCAACCCGGTATGCCGGGAAATCACGGATCCGCTTGCGGGCGGCGAGGACAGCTTGCGCCCGCTCCCAGCCGTCACGGTAGCTGTCCGTTCCCAGCGGCACGACGACCCATTGCACCGACGGGAACCCTGGCGTCTCGTGCGGCCTGCTGTCATGGAACGCCGAGCTGAGCCATTCCTCCCATCTCCGCCGAGCCGCGTTCGTCATGACATCGGCGAGATCCCGGCCCGCTCCCGCGCGAGTCAGCACGGCAACCCGGTTTGGCATCCCACCCAGGTGGCCGACATCGGCCGGGAAGATGAGCTCAGACCGATCCGGCACCGCTGAGATCATCGCCGACGCAAGTCCCGCCACCAGCCCGCTGCCCGCGCTCAGGTCGGCTGTCGAACGGGCCTCAGCGATAAAACGCTGGACACCAGAAAGGGTGACCAGCACAAGATCCATTTCCTCCCCTAACGCAGCAGGTCCGGCGCCTATGAGGGTGATCACATATGCGCGCGCCGAACGAGAAGCAGAGATACGCTAGCGCCCGTCAATCTACCTCGCAAGGGAAACAACTTAAGATAGGCGGCATTCTGAGAAATGCCCGTAAGCGGACCGCTGGTGCGACAGCGGATGCCCTGCCCCGTTCCGTCACTAGACATACTTCGGGAGAGGCACGGTAAGTCCCTCTCCTGCCTGCACTAATGTGCCCCCGCACGGGGAAGGGATCGGCCCGAGAGACGAAGACGCTCCTCTGCAGGCATCGCGCCGGCCCGGTCCTACCGCCGGGGCCGGACGCTGATGCCCCCCGAGGCGGGAGGCCCGGCCGCTCCGATGACCGAGGTGCGGGCGAATCCGGGGCCTGCCGACTCACGCCGGGTTAACACCGGTCTTCAGCGTCGCGGCGAACGCGCGCCATTGCTCGCGCCCGAATGCCAGCACCGGGCCGGCCGGATCCTTGCTGTCGCGGACGGCGATGCCGGGCTGGTTGCCCGCGACCTCCACGCAGTTGGCCTGCCCGTTGCTGTGGCGGCTCTTGCGCCACAGTGCGCCGGGGTATTCGTTGCTGCTCATTGCCGTAGCTCCTCCGCTGCTTGGTTGATCAGTCCCCTGGTGGCCGGCTCGTCAAGCGCGGCACCCCACAGGCTCTCGAATGCGTCCGCGTACCGTTCGACCTCGCGCGGCTTGTCCAGGTAGAGGGCCCCGGTGAAGCCGTCGACGTAGACCGTGGCCGGCTCGCTCTCGCGGCCGTCGCCGTTCAGCGGGAACCGCAGGATCACGAACGGGCCGGACATGAGGCCGTGGTGCAGTCCCGCGCGGAACGGTACCACCCGCAGCGTCACGTGGGGCAGCCCGGCCGCGTCGGCCAGGCTGCCGAGTTGCGCGGCCATGACCGCCGTGCCGCCGACCGGGCGGCGCAGGATGGCCTCGTTCAGCACCACCTTCAGCTTAGGCGGCGCGGTCTGCCGCCGGATAAGCGCCTGCCTGGCGATCCGCAGGCGGACGCGGCGGTCGATCTCCTCCTCGCCCACGCCGGGATTGTCCGCCGTGATGACGGCCCGGGCGTACTGCTCGGTCTGCAGCAGTCCCGGCACAAGTTCCGCCTCGTACCAGGAGAGCTCCGACGCCGCCTCCTCCAGGCCGATGTAGACATCGAACCCCTCCGGGATCACGTCGCCGTAGGCGTGCCACCAGCCCTTGGCCTTGGTTTCCCTGGCCAGGCCCATCAGGGCCTCGGTCAGGTCCGGCGGGGCGGCGTAGATGCGGCACATCAGCTCGACGTCGTGGCTGCGCAGCGAGGTCTGGCCGGTCTCGATCCGCCACACCTTGGTCTCCGACCATTCCAGCTTTTCCGCCGCCGTCTTCACGGTGATGCGCTGGCCGGCCCGCAGGTCCCGCAGGTACCTGCCGAGCTGCCGGCGCGGCACCGTCGAGCCGGTTGTCCCTTCCGTCATCGTCTCCGCCCTTCCTTGCAGATCGAAGCCTAGCCCACCTTCGCTTTGAAAGCAGCTTTATTTGCAGTTCGAAATGAATTCTCTCAGACGGGAAAATTAATGTGAAGGTTCTATCTGAAACCTTGCATTCACTTCTCCGAAAGGGGCATCCTGTCGGCATGGAACGCCGCTGCCATTACGACGACACATGGACACGGACAGCGCCGCCGAGCGGAGGCGCCATGACTGACACCGAGCAGTCCGGCGTCCTCGTCGAACCACCCGAGCACCCGCTGCCCGCCCTGACCACCTTCGAGCTGGCCGGCTACCGCCGCCAGCTCGAGTCCGCCATCGCGCTCCTCGGCCCCCGCCATCCGGTGCCAGCGGCAGGGGATGACCTGCACGCCAGGCTCCACGCCGTCCGCGCCGAGCAGGACGACCGCGCCAGGATCGCGGCCCGCAATGCGTGAGCAGAATCTCGCCCGGCTCGTCACGGACATGCCCGACGACGACCTTGGCGCCGCTCGCCGCGACGCCGCCGTCGGCCTGAGCCTGCTGCGGCCGGGCTCGGCCATGTACGGCCCGGCCCACGCCTACCTCGGCCTGCTCGACGCCGAGCTTGCCCGCCGCCGCGCCGGGCAACCAGCCAGCCCGAGTCCCCGACCCGGCATCCAGGCCCCTCCGCACCCCCTTCGGCCAGACCAGCATTCCCGCGCTGCCCCCGCAAGCTAAGGACTATCCCGATGACCCACTTGCCAGATCCCGATGACGCCGCGCGGATCGCGGCGTTCCTCGACAGCCACACCGGGTGGTCGGCGTTCTGGGACAAGCGCGACGGGGTCTGGCGGCTCGCCGAAGACGACCCGTGCTCCGACCTGTACGCCGAGCACGCCGACGCCCGCCAGGTGATCGCC
>JASHTQ010000558.1 GCA_030040475.1 Streptosporangiaceae bacterium | reverse complement strand
AGCCGCCGGAGCCTTTGCGGGATGCCTCCGATCGTCTCCCAGTCGCGTCCGTCACAGTTTCACGTCGATCACCATCGCGGCGAATAGCAGTGCCAGGTAGGCCAGCGAGAACAGGTACAGCCTGAGCGCAGAACGACGATCCGCGCGGCGGTAGAGCCGCCACGCGGCGGCCACGAACGCCAGCCCCAGCAGCAGCGACGCAGCCAGGTAGAAGAGCCCGAACGCCCCTGCGCAGAACGGCAGCTGCGTGACCGCGTAGAGCAGCAGCGAGTACAGGAAGATCTGCTGGCGCGTCTCGGTCTCGCCCCTGACCACCGGCAGCATCGGCACGCCGACCTTCTCGTACTCGTCCTTCATCAGCAGGCTGAGCGCCCAGAAGTGGGGAGGGGTCCAGTAGAACACGATCGCGAACAGGTACACGGCCGTCCACGACAGCGAGCCACGCGTGGCCGCCCAGCCGACCAGTGGCGGCATCGCTCCGGCGGCGCCTCCGATCACGATGTTCTGCGGCGTGCGCCGCTTCAGCGCGATCGTGTAGACGCCCACGTAGCCGACGAACCCGGTCAGCGCCAGGGAGGCCGCCAGCAGGTTCAGCGTCAGCGACATCAGCACGAACGAGGCGGCGGCCAGCCCGCATCCGTAGATCAGCGCCGCGCGCGGCGCGACGCGGCCGGACGGCACCGGCCGCGTCGCGGTCCGTGCCATCTCGGCATCGATGTCGCGGTCGTAGAAGTGGTTGACCGCTCCCGCTCCGCCGGCCGACAGGTAGCCGCCCAGACAGGTCAGCGCCACCCTGCCCACCGAGGGGTTCCCCGCCACCTCCATCGTCGTGACGGTTGTCAGCAGCAGCAGCGACTGCACCTTCGGCTTGGTCAGCTCGACGTAGTCCGAGACGACTTGGCGCGCGGTCGATGCCGTCGAGCTCGGGAGCGCCCAGCTGGCGAAGCGGGTGCTCATCTCACGGCCCTACGTCCGCGCCAGCTGCTTGTCGTCGCTCGGGGCCCGCACGAACTGCTCGCTGCCCCCGGTCTTCTGGGTCACCCTCGTCCGCAGCTCCACCTCGCGCCGGATGTCGCGCATCGGCTCAAACGAGCGCACCCTGGGAATCACGTCGAAGTTGTGCGGCGGCGGCGGCGAGGTCGTGAACCACTCGAGCGTGTTCGCCTTCCACGGATCGGGACCCGCGAGCTTGCCGTGCTTGGCGCTGACGACGAAGTTGAGCATCGAGATGATGATCCCGGTCGCGAGGATGTAGGAGCCAATCGACGAGATCAGGTTGTACGTCGACCATCCCATGTTCGGCTGGTAGGTGTAGATCCGCCGCGGCATCCCCGACAGGCCGAGCGCGTGCTGCACGAAGAAGGTCGCGTTGAAGCCGACGAACGCCACCCAGAAGGAGATCTTGCCCCAGCGTTCGCTGGCCATCCGTCCGGTGATCTTCGGGAACCAGTAGTAGACGCCGCCGATGATCGCGAACGCGGCGCCGCCCATCAGCACGTAGTGCAGGTGGGCCACCACGAAGTACGTGTCGTTGAGCTGCCAGTCGACCGGGAACACCGCCAGGAAGATGCCGGTGATCCCGCCGATCACGAAGTTCGCGATGAACCCGAGCGCCCAGTACAGGGGTGTGGCCATCACCAACGACCCGCGCCACAGCGTTCCGATCCAGTTGAAGATCTTGACGCCGGTAGGGATCCCGATCAGGAACGAGCTGAGCATGAAGAAGCCGAGCACGACCAGCGGCAGCGGCGCCGTGAACAGGTGGTGCGCCCAGACCAGCGTGGCGAGGAAGGCGATCACGACCGTCGAGGCGACGACCGCTTTGAAGCCGAACAGCGGCTTGCGGCTGAACACGGGAAGCACCTCGGAGACGATCCCGAAGGCCGGCAGGATCATGATGTACACCTCGGGGTGCCCGAAGAACCAGAACAGGTTCTCCCACAGCACCGGCGTGCCATGGTCGACGGGGTCGAAGAAGTGCGTGCCGAAGTGTCGGTCGGCGAGCAGCATCGTGACCGCGGCGGCGACGACCGGCAGCGCGATGATCAGCAGCAGCGAGTACACCAGGATCGACCAGACGAACACTGGCAGCCGCCCCCAGCTCAGGCCAGGCGCACGCATGTTGACGATCGTCACGTAGAAGTTGATCGCGCCGAGCAGCGAGGAGAGGCCGGTCAGGTGGATCAGGAAGATCCATGCGTCCTGTCCGCCGCTGGGGGAGTACTCGATCGACGACAGCGGCGGGTAGCTCCACCAGCCGGCCTCCGGCGGATGCCAGAACAGGGTTGCGTAGAAGACGACGCCGCCGCACAGCAGCAGCCAGAACGACAGCGCGTTCAGCCGCGGGAACGCCACATCGCGGGTCCCGACCATCAGCGGGATGAAGTAGTTGCCGAAGCCGGCGGCGACCGGCACGACGAACAGGAAGATCATCGTCGTCCCGTGCAGGGTCAGCAGCTCGTTGTAGGTCTCGCCGCTGAGCAGCGTGTTGTTCGGCACCGCCAGCTGCGTCCGCATCAGCAGCGCCTCCGTCCCCCCGAGGATGAAGAACAGGAACGTGAGGACCAGGTACATGATCCCGATCTTCTTGTGATCGGTGGTCGTGACCCATTCGAGCCACTTGTTCCTCGTGCGCGGGCGATCGACCTCGTGGACGAGGATCTGCGGTACGGGGCGGAGAGCTTGATCAGTCGTTGCCATGCGTGTGCGCGCCTCCCGCTAGAAGATCCCGTTGGAAGTCAGGCTGCCCTGCTTGATCAGCAGCTGGCGAAGCTCCGAGACCTGCGCATTCTGGTCGTCGATCTCGGTCCGCATGTACGTCAGCCAGGCCTGGTACTGAGCGGGGGTGACGACCTTCACGAGCGCGGTCATGAACGCGTGCTGGGGCCCGCACAGCTGGGCGCACTGCCCGTAGTAGTAGTGGTTCGGCGTCGCCACCTTGAACCACGTGTAGGTCGTGTAGCCGGGCACGGCGTCGACCTTGCCGCCGAGCTTCGGCACCCACCACGAGTGGATCACGTCCTGGGACTGGATCACGAGATTGATCGTCGTGGCCGACGGCACCACCATCTCCTGGTAGGAGTAGGGGAGGCGCTCCTGGTAGTAGTCCTTGTTGCAGCCGGCGCCATACGTGTAGCGCCAGATGAACTGCCGCGCGGTGACGCAGATCGTCAGCTCCTTCCCGTTGGGTGGCCGCGACGGCGTCAGCGAGGCCGACAGCACGTATCCGTTCGGGTTGGAGTTGGGGGCGTCGATGATGCCCGGCAGCTTCACGAACGTGACGACCGCGAGGATCACGAGGATCCCGGCCGCACCCAGCGTCCAGCCGATCTCCAGGCCCGTGCTTCCGTGCAGCTGGTGCGCCACCGGGTGCTTGTTCGCTCTGAACTTGATGATCGCGAGCAGCAGCGCACCCTCGACTGCGACGAACACGAACGCGCCGATGTACAGGACGATCTTGTACAGCGAGTCGATCTGGTTGGCCGGCGAGGCGCCCGACTTCGGTGTGAAGAAGTTGGCGAGCGCGCTCGGCGCCAGGACCAGCGATCCGACCATCACCAGCGCGATCACGACGAGCATGCGGGATCGACGGCCGGCGCGGAGGAGAGAGCGCGTGAGACTCATCGGCGGCCGGGATTCTATCTAGCCTGCGGCGCCGCGGTCGCCTCTTCCGTGATCGCCCGCGGGGGCGGGGAACGCGCCGCATCTGAGCGGTGAGGACCGGTGCCCGGGCGGCGGTGGCCGGGCTGCGGGTGGCCGGGCAGCGGGTGGCCGGGCGGCCGGCGGGGGTGGATGCCCGGGCGGCCGGGGGTGGATGCCCGGGCGGCC
>JASHTQ010000557.1 GCA_030040475.1 Streptosporangiaceae bacterium | reverse complement strand
TACGCGACGAGATCGCAGCCATGCCCTACCTCCTGAGACGAACTCCGCCGTACGGGGCAGCAGCCGGATCGGGCACCCGGGGAGGCAGGTCCGGGCACGGCCGACCGGCGCGCAGTCAGGGTGTGAACTGGCCGCTACGCACTGGAAACGCCTGTTCCGTTTACGTGATCGTTACATGTACTGCTTGACTGTCTATGGCTTATAGCCTATATGCTATGGACCATACTCCCGAGCGAGGGCGTTCTGCAACTCCCGGCGCAGGCAGAGGCGTGGTTCGTCCTCTCGACAGAGACGCGAGCGGTGGCGGCCGGTTCGCCTAGGGGCGCGACCGGCAACGCGGCCGGTTCGCCTAGAGCGGCGCGATTGGTGGCGGCGGGTTGACCTGGGGCGCGATCGGCGACGCGGCCGGGCTCTGAACGGAGGCGCGATCGGCAACGCGGCCGGTTCGCCTGTAGCGGCGCGATCGGTGGTACGGCCGGTTCGTGCATAGCGGCGCGAACTGTTCGTCAAGCGCTGGACGGCTAGGCCAGTTGGGGAGAGAAGACATGCTGATAGGTACAAGCCGCCGGGATTTCATCAAGCTGGCGGCGGGCGCGGCCGCCGGAGCCGCCGCCGTGCCGCTGCTGAACGCGTGCGGGTCATCCGGCTCGGCGGCGGCGGGCGGGAAGGCGACCACGCTGTTCACCGCGGACATCGCCGACATCGCGCCGATCGACCCGGCGCAGTACAGCAGCACCATTACCAGGACCATGATCCGCAACGTGTACGAGCCGCTGGTCTACTACCAACTCCGCGGGTATTCGCTGCAGCCGCGCCTCGCGACGTCCTGGACCGGCTCCCCCGACGGGCTGAGCTATACCTTCAGGCTTCGGCAGGGCGTGCGTTTCCACAGCGGGGCGAAATTCACCGCGAATGACGTGAAGACGACGTTCGACCGGGTTCTCGCCATCGGCCAGAACGTGCCGGCGGCCAGCCTGAGCGGCTCGCTGAAGTCCACCACGGTAGTCGATGACTATACGGTGCGCTTTGAGCTGGGCTTCCCTTACGGTTATTTCGTCCAGATACTGCCGAAAATACCGATCGTAAGCGCGGCCGACGTGACCGCGCATGAGGTCAATAACGACTGGGCGCACGCCTGGTTCTCGAAGAACGCGAACGGCACCGGGCTGTACAAGTTCACGAAATGGGTGCCGGACCAGTACTACACGCTCGAGCGTAATACCGGGTGGTGGTCGACGGCGCCGGCCGGGGCGTTCGACCGGGTCTACAGCTCCGTCATTACCGACGGCTCGACGTATCGCGAGCAGCTCGATATCGGCCAGCTCGACCTGGCCAGCGACTGGATCTCGATCCTAAACAAGATCGATGCGGCGAAGACGGCGCCGGGCACGGTCAAGACCGTGCCCGGCTCGATGCTGCTCCAGCTGCTCATGCAGATCAACGCGAGCAAGCCGCCGATGGACAACAAGCTGCTGCGCCAGGCGGTGGTAGCGGCGTTTCCCTACGAGAAGATGCTCTCCTACTACCAGGGCTATTCGCAGCTGCCGATCGGGATCTTCGCCCAGCAGTACCCCGGCATCACGCAGGGCGCCTACCAGCCGGTCGCCCAGGACATGGCCAAGGCGCGCAGCCTGCTCGCCCAGGCCGGGCACCCGCGCGGCGGCTTCACCCTCACCTACAACACGCCCGCGGGAACCGAGGACGACTCGGAGGTCGGGCTGCTTCTGCAGGGCGCGCTGAGCGAACTCGGGATCGGGCTGAACATCGTGTCGGTCCCGGTCTCCACCTGGGTCGCCAAGGGCGCGAACGCCTCGACCGCGGGTCACTTCAACCCCCAGTTCGACGCGCCGGAGACCCCGGACCCGTTCCAGTGGCTGCAGAAGATGCTCGGCAAGAACGGCTACCTGAACTGGTCGTACGCGCCGCTGCCGCAGATCGACCAGATCATCCACCAGGGGCAGCACGCGACCGACACCAGCGGCAACGCGACGCTGCTCAACCAGGCGATGTCCATCGCGCTTGACGAGGCGGTGCTGATACCGATCGCCCATCCCACCCACGTGGCGACCATGAACACCGGTGTCGACGGATACATCTTCGACGTCCTTGACCTGCAGGGAGTTCCGAAGTTCTGGCCATTGCACAGCAGCTGATAGGGGATCTGTCCGTTGGGTCTGTACCTGGTGCGACGCGTGGGGCTCGCGATCCTCACCGTCCTCGGCGTTACCCTGCTGACCTTCCTGATCTCCCATGTGGTGCCCGGTGACCCGGCCCGGCTGGCGTGACCGGCTCATGGCAGAGGGCACCCTGCTCGAGCACGCTCACCTGGCCGGGCAGCGCGGCCACGCGTGGGTGTTCGAGGCGGGCTCGGTGGACGACCTCGACCGCATCGTCGCCGCGGACCCGATGAGCCGGTTCTGCCAGAACGACCCGGTCGTGCTGCCGCTGACGTCCTACGCGCGGATGGCCGAGAGCGAACGCGAGGCGTTCGGCGTGACCGAGGCCGACCAGCTGAGCGGCGAGGAGACCGAGCGGCTCGGGCCGGGCCCGGGCACCGGCAGGCAGCGCTTCCTGGTGATCGCGTACCGGATCCCGGGGATCGCGGCGGCCACGGTCGGCGACGCGCCCAGCCGGGCCGTCCGCTACCGCGAGGAGCTGATGCGGAAGGGGAAGCTGTCGCTGCACGGTCACATTGCCGGCCAGCAGGGCCACGTGTGGATCTACCACGTGGACTCGGTGGACGAGCTTGACGAGGTCATGTCGGCGGACCCGATGTCCGGGTTCTACCAGAACAACCCCGTCATCCGCGCGTTCTGCTCCTACGAGCGGATGCACGACAGGGAACGGCAGTTCTTCCCCGGCTCCGTCGCAGCGGGCCGGTAGGGGCGCGCCGTGCGACTGGACAACAAGGTCGCCGTGGTCACCGGGGGGACCGGGGGCATGGGCCTGGCCACCACCCGGCGGTTCCTTGACGCCGGGGCCAGGGTGGTGCTCGCGGACATCAACCCCGAGGGCGCCGGCGTTGCCGACGAGCTCAGGCGGGACGGCGGCGACGCGGTGTTCGTGCAGGCCGACGTCACCAGCCCGCGGGACGTGCAGCGGCTGATGGCGGCGGCGCACTCCTGGGGCGGCCGGATCGACGTGCTGTTCAACAACGCGGGAATCGGCCCGCCCGCGGACCTGACCGTCACCGAGATCGCCGAGGAGGCCCGGAACCAGATCCTCGTGGTCGACCTGACCGGCGTCTTCCTGTGCTGCAAGTACGGCATCCCCTACCTGGTGGAGCGGGGCGGCGGGTCGGTCGTCAACACCGCGTCGATCGCCGGGCTGCGGGCCAACACGGCGCTGCCGAGCACGGCCTA
Source organism: Streptosporangiaceae bacterium (assembly GCA_030040475.1). Next base: position 3,857 of record JASHTQ010000557.1, on the reverse strand, counting down.
CACCGTGTCCAAGGCCGGCGTCATCGCGCTGACCAGGCAGTGCGCGGTCGACTATGCGGCGGCGCACGTCCGGGTGAACGCGGTCTGCCCCGGGCCGATCGACACCGCGATCATCGCGCCGTACATGACCGACCCGGTGGTCAGGGAGCGGTTCAACGCCAAGGTGCCGCTCGGCAGGATCGGGCAGCCGGCCGACGTGGCCAGCCTGGTGCTGTTCCTCGCCAGCGAGGAATCCAGCTGGATCACCGGTGCCGCGATGGTCATCGACGGCGGGATCACGGCGGGATAGGCCGATGAGCCGCCTCCTCGAAGTCCGGGACCTGAGCGTCGAGTACGCGCTCGGGCCCGGGCGCGTCGCCCGCGCCGTGGACGGCGCGAGCTTCACGCTGGAGGAGGGCCAGACGCTCGCGGTCGTCGGGGAGTCGGGATCAGGGAAGTCCACGCTGGCGCACGCGATCATGGGCGTGCTGCCGGCCTACGGCAGGTTCACCGGCGGGCAGATCCTGTTCCGCGGCCGGGACCTGCGCGCCAGGCCGGCCGCCGAACTGCGCGCGCTGCGCGGCAACGAGATCGCCATGGTGCTGCAGAACCCGGTGGAGTCCTTCGACCCCGTCTACCCGGTCGGCATCCAGCTCGCGGAGGCGCTGCGGGCGCACCGCCCGGTCAACGCCAAGACGGCCCGCGCGCAGGCGCTGAGCCTGATGGGCCAGGTGGGCATCCCGGATCCGCGGGCACGCTTCGGACAGTACCCGCACCAGTTCAGCGGGGGCATATGCCAGCGGGTGCTGATCGCGATGGCGCTGATCTGCCGGCCGAAGCTGCTGATCGCCGACGAGCCGACCAGCGCGCTCGACGTCACCGTGCAGGCCCAGATCATGGAGCTGCTGCGCGCCTCGAAGCAGACCTGCGACCTGGCGATGGTGCTCATCACCCACGACCTGCGGCTGGCCGCCGCGACGGCGGACGTGGTCCTCGTCATGTACGCCGGGCAGGTGGTCGAGGCGGCGCCCGTCCACGAGGTGCTGCACAGGCCGCAGCTTGCCAGCAGGAAGGCGCTGTTCGCCGAGCCCTGCCACCCGTACACCGAGTCGCTGCTGTCGGCTAACCCGCAGCCGGACGCGGAGCGGGCCCGCATCGTGCTGGCCGGAGACCCGCCGAGCCCGATCAGCCGGCCGGGCGGCTGCCACTTCCACCCCCGCTGCCCGATCGCCCGGCCGGTGTGCGCGACCGAGCCGCCGCCGCTGCGGGCGATCGGGCCGGGCCACAACGTCGCCTGCCACTTCGCGGCGCCCCACCCGGTGCGCACGCAGCAGGACAAGGCCGCCGAGACAAGCGGAGCGTGACTATGGGCCCATGGGCAGAAGAGCAGTCAGGAACAGAGCAGCCAGGGACCGGGCAGCTGGCGACAGATGAAGGGAAGAAGGGCATCAAGGACGAGCTGCGCGCCGCGCTGGAGCGGCTGACCGCGCTGAACGGGCCATCCGGCTTCGAGCAGCCGGTGGTCGAGGCCCTGGCCGGCGAGTTCGGGGACGCCGGGGCCGACGTGCGGGTCGACCCCATGGGCAACCTGTACGCCCGGCTGCGCCAGCCAGATCCGGACCGGCCGGACCGCGGCGGCCCGCACCTGATGGTCGCCGCGCACTCCGACGAGGTCGGGGCCGTGGTCAGGCACGTCGACCAGGACGGCTTCCTGCGCATCGACCCGCTCGGCATCGTGGCGCCGGTGCTGTTCGTCGGGCGCCGGGTCGACGTGGCCGGCCACCTCGGCGTGGTGGGCGTCCGCCCGGTGCACGCGCAGACCCCGGCCGAACGCCACCAGGCGCCGCCCATCGACCAGCTCTTCGTCGATGTCGGCGCGACAAGCGCCGGGGAGGTCGCGGGCATGGGCATCAGGGTCGGCAGCCCGGTCAGCTACGAAGGCCCGCTGCGGACGTTCACCAACTCCGACCGGCTGTGCGGCAAGGCCGTCGACAACCGGCTGGGCTGCGCCGTCCTCATCCAGCTGTTCCGGCTGCTGCGCGACCGCACGGTCGCGGGCACCGTCACCGCGGTCGCGGCGGTCCAGGAGGAGGTCGGGCTGCGCGGGGCCACCGTGGCGGCCCGGTCGGTGCGGCCGGACTACGCGGTCGTGATCGACACGCTTCCCGTCGAGGACACGCCGGGCGGCCCGGAGGGCAGGATCTGCGGCCGCATCGGGCACGGGCCCGTGCACGTCGTCGCGTCCTCCGGGGGCACGTTCGTGAACGGCCACATCGGCCATCCCAGGGTGGGCGAGTGGATCGAGCGCGCGGGCGCGAGCTGCGGCGTGCCCGTGCAGCGGGTCAGCTCGATCGGGTACGCGGTCACCGACGCGGCCGCGGTGCACCTGCGCGGCGAGGGGATCCCGACCGGGGTGCTCGGGCTCCCCCGCAGGTACTCCCACTCGCCGGTGTGCACGTTCGACATCAACGACGCCGTCGGCGCCGTCCGCCTGCTCGAGGAGTTCGTGGCACAGATGCAGACGCACACGGAGCCGTCCTTCCTGGCGCCGCGGACCAGCTGAGAGGAAACGGAGCGCTCATGCGGCTAGCGGGAAAGACCGCGATCATCACCGGCGCGGGCAAGGGCATCGGCCGGGCATCGGCCTGCCTGTTCGCGGCGGAAGGCGCCGCCATCGCGGTCGCCGACATCGACTCCGGTGCCGCCAGGGACACGGTGGCGCCAGGGACACGGTGGCGCAGGTGCGCGAGGCCGGCGGCGAGGCGATGTACACGATCGGCGACGTGGGCCTCGCCAGCGACGCCGAACGGATCGTGGCCGATACCCTCGCGGCGTTCGGGAAGGTCGACATCCTGATCAACAACGCGGCGGTGATGGCCCACGGCTCGGTGCACGAGATCTCCGAGGAGGCCTGGGACCACGTGCTGCGGGTGGACCTGAAGAGCGTGTTCCTGATGTCCAGGTGCGTGCTCCCGCACATGCTGGAGCGGGGCAGCGGTGCCATCGTGAACGTGTCCTCGGGGGCGGGCCTGGCCGGCTGGTACAACCAGGCCGCCTACGACGCCGCCAAGGGCGGGGTGGTGAACCTGACCAGGCAGATGGCGCTGGACTACGCGGCCCGCGGGGTGCGGGTCAACTGCCTGGTGCCGGCGATCATCGACACCGACCAGCTGCGCGGCGCGGTCGCGCAGCGGCCGGACCCGGAGGCGGAGATCGAACGGCTGCGCGGCCAGGTCCCGCTGGGGCGGATGGGCACGGCCAGGGAGATCGCCTACGGGGCGCTCTTCCTCGCCTCGGACGAGGCGTCCTACTCGGTCGGGGCGGCCCTCGTCCTCGACGGCGGCTACCTCGCCTGCTAAACCGCGGAAAGAGGGGAACGATGGACTACTCGGCCAGGCAGGGCCGGATCACCTCGTGGCTGGCCGAGAACGGGGTCGACTGCCTGCTGCTCACCAGGATGACCAACGTCAGGTACCTGACCGGCTTCACCGGCAGCGCCGGGTTCCTGCTCGCCAGGCCGGACGGATTCAGGCTGCTCGTCGACTTCAGGTACGCCACCCAGGCCGCCGAGCAGACCTCGGGAATCGACCTCGACGGGTCGTCGGCCCCGCCCCGGCTGTGGGCGTCGCTGCTGCGCGAGCTGGCGGGCAGCAGGCTCCGGCTGGCCTTCGAGGAGCTGACGCTGACCGTCGGCCAGCTCGCGGACCTGCGCAAGGAAAGCCCGGCGGCCGAACTCGTGCCGACGCAGAACCTGGTCGAGGGCCTGCGGGTGATCAAGGACGCGGACGAGGTGGCCATGCTGCGGCGGGCGGCGCAGGTGGCGGACACGGTGATCGGCGAGATCAAGGCCGCGGTCAGGCCCGGGATGACGGAGAACG
>JASHTQ010000556.1 GCA_030040475.1 Streptosporangiaceae bacterium | reverse complement strand
GCCCGCGGCGAGCGGATGCGGCCCGTCTCGCCGATGTCCTCCATGGCCTCTGCCTCAAGGCCTGCCCGCTCACGCATCGCGCGCGGCAGCGTTCCGGTCGCCTCGCGCGGAATGTCGAGCTCGGTGTAGAGGTGCTCGGAGGTCGAGTATGTCTCTTCCGGCTCGGGCTTGCCGAGCCCGAGCGTGTCGTTGATGAGCTTCCAGCGCGGCATGTCCCGCCAGTCGACGAAGGTGACCGCCACGCCCGCCCGGCCGGCCCGTCCGGTCCGGCCGATGCGATGCACGTACATCTTCTCGTCGTCCGGGCACTCGTAGTTCACCACGTGGGTGACGTCGTCGACGTCAAGCCCGCGCGCGGCGACCTCGGTCGCGGTGAGCACGTCCACCTTCCCGCTGCGGAACGCCCGCAGTGCGCGTTCGCGCTGGCCCTGGCCCAGGTCGCCGTGGACCGTGGCCACCGCGAACCCCCGGGACGACAGCGCGGTCGCGACCTGATCGGCGGCCCGCTTAGTCTGGCAGAACACCATGGTCAGGCCCCGGTCCCTGGCCTGCAGCATCCGGGCGAGCACCTCGATCTTGTCCATCTGGTGGGTCCGGAACACGTGCTGGCGCGTCAGCGGCGCGGGCGCGGGCTCGTCGTGGCCTTCGGCGCGTACGTTGGTCGGGCGCCGCATGTGCCGGCGCGCGAGCGTGACCACGTCGCCGGGCATCGTCGCCGAGAACAGCATCGTCTGCCTGTCGCCGGGGGTGAGCCTGACGATCCGCTCGACGTCGGGCAGGAAGCCCAGGTCGAGCATCTTGTCCGCCTCGTCGAGCACGAGCGCCTGTACCGCGCTCAGGTCCAGGTGGCGGCGTTCGGCCAGGTCGAGCAGGCGTCCCGGCGTGCCGACGACGATGTCGACGCCCTTTGCCAGCGCGTCGATCTGCGGCTCGTAAGCCCGCCCGCCGTAAACGGTGAGTACCCGGGTCGGCAGGTTGACCGCGGCGGTGCGCAGGTCGTCCGCGACCTGGATCGCCAGTTCCCTGGTGGGCACGACGACGAGTGCCCGCGGCGAGTGCGCCGGGCCGTCCTCGGTGCGCTGCAGCAGCGGGATGCCGAACGCCAGCGTCTTGCCGGTCCCGGTCCTGGCCTGCCCGATAATGTCCTGGCCGCGCAGGGCCAGTGGCAAGGTGAGGGCCTGGATGGGAAACGTGGTGAAGATACCCGCCGCTTCCAGGCCCGAACAGATGGCATCGCTGATGCCGAAATCGCGAAACGGCACGCCCTCGGCGCCGCCGTTGACAGTCGTAGTTGTCAGGGGTTTCCGTCCTTCATCGTGGCCCTCTCCGCCCTGTTCCGGAGACCTGGCCCGTCGTGTCCTAAGTCAGCTGCCCACCGCGAACCGGCCGACACCTGGCGGAGGAGCTTTTGCTCAGCATCCGCCGGTGACCACGGTTCATCCCGTAGACCCCCCAGGTGCGCGGAGCCCGCGGCCCAGCACGCAAGTGCAGCTGACTGCTTAAACACGACCCTCGGTTATGTCATTCCATTAATCAGTCATATCAAGTGTACCAGGAGCGGGTCCGGTAGCTCGTGCACCCGCGCCGGGGCTCAGACGATATTGCCGAATCCGACCCTGCGGGCCTCGGGCGCGCCGAATTCCACGTAGGCGATCTTGTCGGCGGGCACCAGGATCTTGCCGCCCTTGCTGACCGAGAGCGCGAAAACGGAGTGTTCCCTCGCGCCGGAGGCCAGCGCCGCGGAAAGGTCCCGCTCTATCTCCTCCGCGGGGGTGTCGGTCTCCACGACAAGCTCACGCGGAACCGACTGGATTCCGATCTTGACTTCCATCAGGTAGTGCCCCCTTAATGCTCGCTGCGGGGCCAGCCGCTGATTCCGCGCCAGGCCAGCCTGGCCACCAGCTGCTCCGCCGCCTCACGCGGGATGTGGTCCCTGGTCCGCAGCCAGTACCTGGCCGTGACCTGGGCCATGCCGACCAGCCCGACGCTGAGCAGGTGCGCCTCCTCGACGGAGAGCCCGGCGTCTTCCCTGACCATCTGGCTGATCATGGCGGCGCACTCCCGCTGGACCCGGTCCAGCCTGGCCCGCACGGCCGCCTCGTTCGACAGGTCCGACTCGAACACCAGCCGAAAGGCCTGGCCCTCGCCGCCGACGAACTCGAAGTAGGCGCCGAACGTGGCCGCTACCCGCTGCCTGTTGTCGGTGGTCGAACGCAGCGCGTCGCGCACGGTCTCCACCAGGGTGTCCACGCTCTCGTCAAGCAGGGCCAGGTACAGCTCGAGCTTGCCGGGGAAATGCTGGTAGAGCACGGGCTTGCTGACGCCCGCGCGCTCGGCGATCTCGTCCATGGCCGCGGCGTGGTATCCCTGCGACACGAACACCTCGAGGGCCGCGTCGAGCAGCTGCCGCCGCCGTTCGTGCCGCGGCAGCCGGTTGCTGCGCGGCCGTGCGTCGGACGTCGCTGTCAAAGTCTGGTCTCCGGGTGTTCGCGCGCGGCTACCTCGCCGTGCTCGTCCCCCATCCTAAGCCGCGGTCAGCGGTAATCGTCGTCATCGAAGCCAATCGAGCGCTCCTGCTCGGCCGCGTCCGCCTCGTCAACGTCGAAGCGAACCTCGCGCCGGGTCCCTGTCGTGCTCTCGTCCGCGACAAGCTCCTGCCGCTGCTCGATGGCGTCGTCTTCGGGTGTCTCGATGTCCATCTCGCTCAATGGCCTGACCTCCTGATCAGCAATTCCGGGGCCGCTCGGTGTTCCGGTCGGCGGCGTCCAGGATCGCTGTGCCCCAAACGGCCGTGTCCCAAAAAGCGGGGTCCCGGCCAGCTCGCGGAGTGCTGTTTCCATAGCTTCCCCGTATGTGGGGAACGCATGCACCACGTCGGCCAATATCGTCACCGGGACCTTAGCCCTGATCGCGAGGGTAACCTCCGCCATCCAGGAGGCGGCATCCGGCCCCACCGCGACCGCGCCGACCAGCTCCCCCAGCGCGGGGTCGGCATACAGCTCGAGCCGGCCAGGGTCCTCCTGGCCTAGCCGCGCCCGGGCGGTGTCGCCGAGCTGCGCCCGCGCGGTCACCAGGCCCGGTCGGCCCGCCGCCGTCGGATCGGCTGGCGCCCCCTCGGCGCCCCCGATCGGTGCGTCCTCGGAGTCGGCCGTGCTCGCCGTGGCTTCCGGTACCAGCCCGACGGCGTACACCGAGGGCACGGTGAAGACGCAGCGCGGGATCGCCCGGTAGTCGGCCTCGCGGTGCGCTCCCAGAATGTTGGCCGCGACCACCTCGGCCTGGTAGCGCCCGGCGTGCGCGTGGGTGATCCCGGTGACGTCCCCGGCCGCCCATACCCGGCCGCCGCCCGGGCCGGCATCGGCCACCAGGCCGGTGGCCTCGGTGGGCAGCGCCGAGCCCGGGGACACCGCGATGCCGAGCACATCCAGCCCCAGGCCGCCCAGCCTCGGCCGCCGGCCCGAGGCAAGCAGCAGCCTGTCCGCGTCGATCTGGGTGCCGTCCTCCAGGGCGAGCGTGAGCCCGTCCGGCGTGCGTTCGGCCTTCGTCGCGGGCGACCCGAGAAAGATCTCCGCGCCGGCCCGGCGCAGCGCCGCGGCGAGCATCTCCCCGGCAAAGGCAGGTTCTCCGGGCAGCAGCACCCGCTCCGCCTCCACCAGCGTCACCTGCGAGCCGAACGTGGCGTAGATCTGGGTCAGCTCGCACCCCGCAGGCCCGCCGCCGAGCACGATCAGCCGCCGCGGCAAGTCCGGCGAGCAGAGCCCCTCCGCCGTGGTCCAGGTCGGGATGTCCGCCAGCCCCTCGATCGGCGGTGCCACCGGCTCGCACCCGGTAGCAATGACCAAGTCCCGGTACCCAAGCGACACCACCCCACCGCCGCCGGTCCCCGCCCCCGCGCCCAGCCCCGCCGCGCCCTGCCCCGCGTCCGCGCCCGTGACCTGGTCCGCCCGTGGCCCGATGATCGGATCCCCGGCCGGGGCGAGCGTCACGACGACGGTTCCCGGTCGCTCGATCCGCCCGGTACCGCGGATCACGGTCACGCCCGCCTCGGCGAGCCGCCGCGCCGACCCGGAGTCGTCGAGCCCCCCGGTCACCTCGTCCCGGCGGGCGACCGCGTCTTCCCATGCCTCGCCCCGCCCGGCCGCGAGCAGCAGCGAGTTCGACGGCAGGCAGGCGAGGTAGGGCGACTCGCCGCCGATCAGGCCCGCCTCGACGAGTGCGACCGACCTGCCGCCCCTGGCGGCCAACTCGGCCACGTGCCCGCCCGCGGTGCCACCACCGAGCACGACCACATCGAAAGCGCCCATCTCGCACCGTCCCCCTCAACGCGGGCTGCGGCCCGGCCTGGACCGGATGAATCCCGTGCCTGGCACCGTCGGCGGGAACGACCGTCCTGGGTCCGGGCCTCCATCATCGCAGCCAATACGGCACGCTCGCTGGGAGAGTGGGGCGAAACATCCCAGGTCGGATCTCAGCTTTAGACAGTTGGACACGCCTCGTAACCAGGGGCACAACAGCCTCCACTAGAGCCACACGAGCGCTACCAGCCCCTCATCCCGCCACCCCGCCCCGCCCCCCGACGACCGAGACGCATGACCAAAGCCCCGCTCTCCCCCTCGCTCCACTCCAGCGCCAACCCGTAAGGCGTGGATGCTCCCACCACGTACATAGGACGGCATGGCAGGGACATCCACGCCGTACGCCCCGCGCCCACTGAGCCTGATGTGACTCAAGAGGTCAGCCACCGAAACCCGTCGAGACCAATGGGATAATAGAGATAACTGAGACGGTTGGGACGGAACCACCTGGCGGCCCAGCCCGCCGACCGGCAGAATTGACATGACATTGACATGGCGCCGCATGTATCGACGTCAGGCCAACCGGGGTAGGTGAAGGTCATGCGCAGCATTTGGGCCGGTGCGATCTCCTTCGGCCTGGTCGTGATCCCGGTGAAGCTGTACGCGGCGACCGAACAGCGGGACATCACGTTCCGCCAGGTGCACCGGGCAGACGGCGGCCGGATCCAGTTCCGCCGGGTGTGCACGCTGGACGGGGAGGAGATCCCGTATTCCGAGGTGGCCAAGGGCTACGAGCTGCCCACCGGCGACATGGTCGTGCTGACCGACGAGGACCTGGCCGAACTCCCGCTGGTGACAGCCCACCGCATCGAGGTCCTCCACTTCGCGCCGAGCGCCCAGGTCGACCCGATCTACGCGGCCAAGAGCTACTACCTGGAGCCGGAAGCGACCGGCGCGCGGGCCTACGTGCTGTTCCGCGACGCGCTGGAGAAGTCGGGCAAGGTCGCGGTCGCCAAGGTCGCGTTGCGCCAGCGCGAGGCGCTGGCCGCGCTGCGGGTCAGGGAGGGCGTCCTCACGCTGGAGACCCTGCTGTGGCCCGACGAGGTGCGCAAGCCCGACTTCGCCTTCCTGGACGAGGACATCGAGGTCCGGTCGCAGGAGCTGAAGATGGCCGCGTCCCTGATCGACACGATGACCGAGGACTTCGAGCCCGACCAGTACCACGACACCTATCGCGAGGCGCTCGAGGCCGTGGTCCAGGCCAAGGTCGAGGGCAACGACGTGGTGCGCCCGCCGGGCGTCGTCGGCCCGGAGCCCAGGACCCAGCCCGCCGACCTGACCGAGATCCTGCGCGCCAGCGTCGCCGCCCTCAAGTCCGAACGCGCCAAGTCCGACACCGACGCCAAGGCAAACGGCGACGC